>JAYUGC010000188.1:0-8095 GCA_043767805.1 Pseudomonadota bacterium
TTCGATTCGGCGCTATCTGGCACCGGCGTGCGCGTGCTTTGCGATCGTAGGCCATGGCTTGCGGCTTTCGATTTGAAGTGGTGCCGGTCGCGGCGGTTAAAAGCTTTCGAAGATTTCGTGCTGGAGCATCCGCGCATCAAAGGGCTTTTCAAAAGGCCCGAGGGAGAAACGCCGAGCGAGCCGCTTCCCGGGTTTGCCATCGGCTTCGATCCCATTCTGGTGGAAGGCAAAAACGGAATCGGCGGAACTCCGGCGCTACCGGCCGGTTTGGTGAATCAGTCCGCCGCGACCGCGTTTCGTCTTTGGGAATATCTAACGGAATCGGCCGGCCGTTCGAACGTCCCCGTTTATTTTCTGTCGGAAAAGATTCCCGCCTATGGCGTACAGACCATCGTGACGGGCCCGTACTTATCGCGCGGGCACGCGGACGCGCTTTCGAAAGCGGCGCACGCGGGCGCCCGGCTTTTCTTTCCTTTTGGTTTTCCCAAGTACGACGAGAACCTTACGTCTCACCGAGGTTTCGAAGGGCAAACGACGTACGGCACGACGGCGCTCGGCCCCGTCATCCGAGTCGCGATCGGCAAGGGCGAATGCTTGGCGCCGCCCGGCCCGCCGCCCTTGGAAGAAGGCCTATGGGAAACCCTCGAGCGTTGGCATGTCGCTTTGACGGCAAATAGCGCGGAGGCAGGGCAATGAAAGATTTTTCCCGCTATTTCACGCCGCTTTTTACGGCCGCCGATCGCCAGGCGTTTAGCCGCGCGCTCGGGCTCGACCAAGATGTGTGGCGTCTCGAGGAGAGTTGCGGAGGAAATGTTTTGCGCCGTTGGTCGGAGCTCACGGGACCGACTTGGCAAAAGCCGGAAACGACCGGAACCGAGTACGATTTCGCCTCCCTTGGCCCCCAGCTGAAGGTGGCGCCTTTCCGGGCGGAAACCGAGCTTTGGCGGGAGCTCCTCCCCTTTCCTCTGCGGGCTCTCCCTGCTGATTTACCGGAAGCCACCCAGATGGCGGAGGCGTGGAGTGAGGTCGAGACCGCGCTCTGCGCGTTTGAGTTGAGCGTAGTTTGGGTGGGTACCCCGGATGTCGGCATGCCCCTCCTCTTTCACTACGTCCGCCGGCGCTGTGTCCGCTTTGGAACTATCGAAACCCTCAATGATATTGGGCAGAACTGTCTCTCGGGAGACTGGGAAGGGGCCACGCTCCAGGCGCATTTTGGGACCCGCACCGGCTTCTTCCATTGGTCGGCAGAGGGAGCTCCGCAAGGTCCCGCCCTCCAGCGTTTGAGGCATATTTGGCGGACATGCCTTCCTGTGGCGGTTTTCCAGTCGACCCACCCCACGATCCAGCCAAGTCCCGAGTTGTAAAAATTTCTCGCTCCTGGTACACCCTTCCGACAATTGATGGAGGCTATCCAGCGTGATTCGCGGACGTCCGCTTAGACGGAAATCCGCGAAGTTCTTGGACTGCCTCCGGTTCCTCGCTCCTCGAATTGTTCGGGGGGCCAGGGTGTTTTAAGCCCAAGACCAGGAGGAGAAAGAATGTCGCTAACAACGACTAAAGCCTACGAGACCGTCTACATTCTCAAGCCGTCCCTTTCGGACGAAGACGCCAAAACGATTCACGACAAAGTGGACAACGTCATCGCCAAGTTCAAAGGCACCGTGAAGGGCCGTGAGGACTGGGGCCTGAAAGAGATGGCCTATCTCATCGACGATCAAACCAACGGCCGTTACGTCGTCATGCAATACGGCGGCGATCCGGGCGTGGTGGAAGAGATCGAGCGTCACTTCAAGATCAGCGCCGATGTGATGCGTTTCCTTACCGTGAAGACTCCTGTGGATTACGACTTCAACAAGATTAAGAATCAGATGAAGCTCGCCGAGGAAGAGGCCAAGAAGGCCAAGGAACTTCGCGCTGAGAAACGGTCCCGCTTTTGAATGAGGTTGCCCTCGCCGGAAAAGTCAGTCGCGTGGGCCAGCTGAAGTACACCCCCTCGGGGAAACCGACGCTGGAATTCACCCTGGCCGTTCCGCAGCGGGTGCTCGATGCCGATTCGTACGGTTACATAGAGGTAGTTCTCTTCGGTAATCCCGCCGAGGACTCCGCGCAGTCCTTGAAAGTAGGCCGCTTGATCTCGATCAAAGGCCAGCTCTGGGGACGCAGCTACAAGAACCGGCAAGGCATCAAGGTAAACGAAACCAAAGTAATTTGCGCCAGCCTCGAGCTGGCAAAAGCAAAAGACTCTTTAGGAGATAGGAAATGATTAAAGACCGAGATAACGGTGACAAATTCGGCGGAGACGATCGTGGTGGAATGGACCAGGGCGGAGAAAAGCGTGGCTTTTTTCGTCGCCGGGGCTGCCGCTTCTGCGCCGACCACGAGATTCTGATCGATTTCAAAGATCGGTATCTCCTCAAGCCTTTCATCACTGAGCGCTACAAAATCGTTCCGCGTCGCATTTCCGGAAACTGCGCGAAGCACCAGCGTGAGCTGGCGCTTGCCGTGAAACGGGCCCGCCATATCGCGGTCATCCCGTACTCGGCCGCTCAGATCTGGAGCAAGAACGTCTAAGGGAGCTTGATGTTGGTCACTAACGACAGGCCGGATCCGGAACAGCCGCCAGAGATGGGGTTTTTCGCGGTGATTTCTCATTCGATGCTTTCGGCATTGGGAATCACCACGGTCTTCCTCGGGCCGCTGCCCATGATCCTTTCCCAGCTGAGGCTCGAGCAGCCCTGGCCCAGAATCACCGCGCTTCTCGGCGCGGTGCTGGCGCTGGCGGTGCTGCGCGCTCCGGTGGGGCCTGTCATGGCGACGTTCATCTTTGGTCTCGTAATCGCGGAGGCGGTTGCGGCGGGAGATGGTTTCTGGAAGCTAATAGTTAAAACGGTCGGACTAGCCGCGGGGCTGGGAGTTTTCGGACTCTTCATCGCCGCGCGCTTGGACGGCGTCTCGCCTTTGCCCTTTTGGGGGCAGATGGTGGACGGCATCGTAGTTCAGTTAAAGACCGCGGTGGCCGCCGATCCGAGCTTTCAGTGGGAAGCCGTGCGGGGAATCCTCTTTTACGAGGGTCCCTTCTTGGTGCTTTCCGGGGCCATCTTGTCGTTCTGGCTTTCGGTGGGAATGGCGGCGCACTTGGGTTGGTTCGAAGAGGGGCACAGTCTCTCGGCGAGCTCGCTTAGGCAGCTGCAGCTTCCCGCCTGGGTCAGTCTCGGCTTCGTAGTTCTATTTGCGTTCACGGTAAGCGCGGGCCCTGGGGCAGCGGGTTATCTCGGCGGTGTTTTCCGCTTGGTTGGCTCTCTCGTTTTCATCCAGGGTTGCGTGGTTCTGTCGAACCTCATGAACGGCCGTCAGGTGGCTCCGCGGATTAGAACGCTTATTTATTTGGTCTCCATTCTTTTAGGCTTCTACGCCCTGGTGGGCATGGGAGTGATGGGACCTTGGTTTTTCCGGAAGCGCGCGCGTGTCGTGCTTCCGCGAACTTTGGAGGACGGTATATGAAGGTCATATTGAGAGATAAAGTGCCCAATTTGGGCGATGTCGGCACCGTGGTGCAGGTGAAGCGCGGTTACGCCCGTAACTTCCTCATCCCGCGGAATTTCGCGATTCCCGCGACTCCCCACAACATCGAGCAGTTCGAGCACGAAAAGCGCCTCCTCGAGGCGAAGCGCGCCAAGACGCGCAAAGATGCCGAAGCCACGAAGGCGAAGCTCGAGCGCGTTTCTTGCTCCATTTCGAAAAAGGTCGGCGACCAGGACAAGTTGTTCGGTTCCGTCACCACGCAAGACATCGAGAAAGCATTCCAAACGGAAGGCTTCACGATCGACAAGAAGGACATCCTCCTCGAAGAGCCCATCAAGGCGCTCGGCGTGTACACGGTTCCCGTTCGCGTCTTCGAAGACGTGATCGCGAACACCAAGGTCTGGGTAGTGCGCGAGTAGAGTCGCGGCCCGGGGCTCATTCCTCTTTAAAGCCCTCTTCCTTCACTGGGAGAGGGCTTTTTCATGTCCCGGCCTCGATCCCAATGGCGCACTCGCCCCAGCCCGTATTGAAAATGCAAAGGCCCTCTTCCCGCAAAGGAAGAGGGCCTTTTCTAACTTGACCTCGGCCGACGTCTTCTAGGGCTTACCCTGGAAAGACGTCAGAGCCGAAATGACTTTATCGAAGGGCGTGACGTCTTGAGTGCCCGGGCGGCCGTCCATCTGCATGACGACGACTTCGCCGGCATTTCTGAACAAGCGCACTTCCATCTCGTGGACGCCGTTAGACAGGACTTTTTCCTGCTGGATGCCCTGGAGTTTTCCCAGGACAACCGGAATCCACGTCGCTTCTTTGCGGCTAGCATACAAATCCGTGAGGTTTTGGATGTTATCCGATTCGATGACGTTGATTTGCAGGCGAGCGCGCGGCACGCCTTCGTACAGCGGAGAGGTGATCTCCGTGAACGCGTCCGCCTTACCCACTTCCCATTTATCGTAGATCTTCATCAGGTACTTGCCGGGCTCATTCTTGATGAGCTTTCTGCCGTTGCCGATTTCAAAACCGGCGCGGTTGCCGATGTCGAGAATGCGGTTGAGCAGAGGGCCGGTAATACCGGAATCCTGAACCTTCGGAATGGTGAGTAGATCGTCGTCGTCGCGTTCAGCTCCGTAACTGACACAAGCGGCCACTGCCAAAAACAGGGCAATCGCTTTTGTCGTGGGGAATTTCACATGGCTCATGTGCTTTCTCCTCTTGCAGTGACGGGATAGAGGTAGAGACCGACGAAGTAGACTTCGTCGCCATCTTTTTCCAGCCCGTATTTGCGATTCAGTTTCTTTCTAAATTCCTTAATCTCGGCCTTTATCTCTTTAAGACGATTCTGCGGCATGCAAAGCACTAGACCGGAGAGTTCGCGCTTATCGAGAGGGACGGAGAAAATCGAGTTGATAGCTTTGCGCAGATATGTGCGGTGCAGACTACGCAGAACGTGAGAAGGAACCTCATCGGAGCTCGTCAGGAGCGGCTCGAACTGCTCTAGACGTTCTTCCGAGTTACGCTTGAGAATTTGGAGACGGATGAGGAGCTCGAGGCTCTCTTTCGCCTGGGTCTCGGTGATTTTATTCCCGAGACGCTTGGCGATCCAGGCGCCGTCTTCCTTGAAATCTTTGCTAAGCACGAGCTCGCGGATCACGGCGTGATGCCAATCCAAGACGAACTTGATCCGGTCCGCTTTGAGCGGAGTCGGCGTGCGCTGCTTTTCTTGATACTTCAGCAGCGAGCGCAGGTGCAGCTCTTTGCTGTCGGGATCGGAGACCTCTTGGTACATCACGAGTTCCCGGAAATACTTTTCTTCGTCGCGGCTGAGGCCGAGGCCGCGCGCAAACTGAAACAGCGTACGGTCTGTAATACGGCGTTTACCGTCGACAACTAACTTCAGATAGTTGGGAGATCCCAGCTTCGCTTTGCGCGCAAAGAGACGGTAGCTGTAAGCCGGGTTTCGATTCTTGTGATAAATATAATAGTCGTGAAGGTACTCACGATAATCAAAGTAATCGAATAAATTTGGTGCAGTATCTTCTTGAATAGTCTCCACCAATTTTCTCCTGCCCGAGAAATGGTCGTTTCTAGCTGGCTTTGCCGTACCCTCGTGACGCTTTAGCCTTCACGCTAACAAAGCCAGAAACCGTATTTTTTAAAGAGACCCCGCCCACAAACCTAAGTGGGTCTTAACACGGCTTTTCCTTTGATTTCAATTCTTTTGCCGCGTTAGGTAAGGAAGATGCCGCGTTGCGTGGTAAAGGTCAGAGATATCCCGAAGTTACTTAAGCAGTAAGATTTTTCCAGCTCTCCATCTCGCGCTTAAAAGCAGGGTAATTCGCAAGAGTGAGGTCTAGATTACGCCAAGACTCATCCATCCCCTCGAGCCTAGTCTCTGGTCCGAAGTAGGCGATATCGGGAGAGATGAGCACGGATTTCCATTCGACGGGGGTTTCCCCGGATATGACCGGCAAGTAAGTGAGCTTCTCTTTCAGGGTGAGCGCGCCGAGATTCGGGAACTCTTTAGCAATCTCCCTCTTAAGGGTGCGCACGCATTTGGCGACTTCTTCCCGGTCGTCGAGGATTTCGTCCTCTAGAAAGAGCACCCACTGAACGCGCGCCGGCCCCGCGGGACTGTTGAAGGCAAGCGCACGGAGGTGCCATTCTTTGAACCGAAAGGGCAAAATCACGGTGTTCTTTGACGTAAAAAGGGGCTCTTTTAGGTCAATTTCGAGTAAAATTCCCCCTCTTCTGGGCGGGAGCTTAGAGAGGCCCTTCAGCTGACTCTTGTCTCCCTTCCAGGCCGTACGCAGGTCTTTAAGGGAGGCGCACCACACCAAGCGCTCATAGGGATGCTCGATGCCGTCTTCGCACACGAGCTTCTTTTCGTCGGACCGCACTTCCGTCACGAGCTTCCGCGTTTGGTAGCTCTCCTGCATTTTATCGACGAGCCTGGCAACCAGTTGGGAGTAGCCCGTGGTCGGTATCCAATAGTGGTGAGAGAGGTAAAACTTCTCGGCGTCGATGAACTCTTTGTCGTCTTCCGCCTTCTCCCACTCACCTTTCGTGCGTAAAAGCGGGGCTTCATCGATCTCGCAGAGTTCGAGACCCTCGCAGAGGGCGTGTAGGCTTTCCCGAGCCTGGGCCGAATGGATTCTATGGTGACCTACGCCCACGCGTCCTCCCAGCTCAGAAGCGCCCTCGAGCCCGATCGCGGAAAAGCCAGCATCTTTAACGGCTTCCGCCGCCAGAAGACCCGCGATTCCCCCGCCCACAACAATGATATCTGCCATAATTTTTTTGAGTTTACTCAAACCTGCCCGCAAATCAATCCACGCATTCCATCAATCAACTCAACAACTTTCCATCCCGCGAAAGAAATCTTAAAAATACTTAAGATGCTTGTTGACCGCCAAGACGTTTTTATTTAAACACTTCTTTCCTGACTGATTCACATCTGGTCTTTGAAAACTAAACAGCAGTTACGTCGAACACGGGTCCAAAATTTGACCTGTCGAGCTTCTTCGGAAGTTCAGCAGGTCTAACGTTATATGGAACCGAGGGTAAAACCTCAGGTTCCTCAATTTAACTGAAGAGTTTGATCCTGGCTCAGAGCGAACGCTGGCGGCGTGCCTAATACATGCAAGTCGAACGAGAAAGTGGCTTCGGCCATGAGTAAAGTGGCAGACGGGTGAGTAATACTTAGGTAACCTGCCCTTAAGATGGGGACAACCTTCCGAAAGGAGGGCTAATACCGAATGAGACCACAGAACCTGCGGGTTCAGGGGTTAAAGATGGCCTCTATTTATAAGCTATCACTTAAGGATGGGCCTAAGCACCATTAGCTAGTTGGTAAGGTAATGGCTTACCAAGGCTATGATGGTTAGCTGATCTGAGAGGTTGATCAGCCACACTGGAACTGAGACACGGTCCAGACTCCTACGGGAGGCAGCAGTAGGGAATATTGCGCAATGGGGGAAACCCTGACGCAGCGACGCCGCGTGGGTGATGAAGGCTTTCGGGTCGTAAAGCCCTGTCGAGTGGGACGAAAGACGATATGGCTAATATCCATGTCGAGTGACGGTACCACTAAAGGAAGCACCGGCTAACTACGTGCCAGCAGCCGCGGTAATACGTAGGGTGCAAGCGTTGCTCGGAATCATTGGGCGTAAAGAGCGTGTAGGTGGCTAGATAAGTCGGATGTGAAATCCCTCGGCTCAACCGAGGAAGTGCATTCGAAACTATCTAGCTCGAGGATGGCAGAGGAAGGTGGAATTCCTAGTGTAGAGGTGAAATTCGTAGATATTAGGAGGAATACCGGTGGCGAAGGCGGCCTTCTGGACCATTCCTGACACTGAGACGCGAAAGCGTGGGTAGCAAACAGGATTAGATACCCTGGTAGTCCACGCTGTAAACGATGGGTACTAGATGTTGTGGGAATTGACCCCCGCAGTGTCGTAGCTAACGCGTTAAGTACCCCGCCTGGGAAGTACGGCCGCAAGGTTAAAACTCAAAGGAATTGACGGGGGCCCGCACAAGCGGTGGAGCATGTGGTTTAATTCGATGCTACGCGAAG
>JAYUGC010000189.1:0-8041 GCA_043767805.1 Pseudomonadota bacterium
AAAAAAAGGATCGGGACGGCGTGTTGGACTGTGCCAAGGCTTAAACCGTCAGATGCTCGCGCCGTAGGCGCGCACCTTTTTTACTGAATGGTTACAAAATATTTTCATGAAAGACCTAAGCCAACCGCTCTATTTCGTACTTTGCAGGATCGGTTGCGGCGCAAATTTCCCGGGGGGCGGATGGAAGACATCGTGCGTGAATCGTTCCGACTTTTGGTGGAACAGACAGATCCCGCACGGGAACCTTCTCGAAAAGTGACGCCTCGCCCGGTGAAGCACGGTTTCGGAACTAACTTCGAGGGAACGTTTCAGGGCAATAAAGTCCAGCTGCACGTTTTTCAATGGGCCGATGGCTGGGCGAATTTCAGCCTGACCACGTCTCACAATTACACTCTCTTTCTCCCCGATCACGGCTCGGTACGAGAGCTGAGGGCGAACGAGATTCAAAATCCCCTCCCTCAGTTCATGGGCAAGTTCGGCAAGTACACCGGAGTTTACGTGAACGCTTCGGCGAAAGACGATGCGACGGCGGAGATTACGGAATTCATCCGAGGCATCGCCAAAACTACTGGTCCTGATGGCTCGCGGGCCGGATGACGTCGTACTCAGCGATGCCTGCGCGGCAAGTCTAGCGAGAGTAAAGCGCACGGGGTCTGGCCCTACAGAGTTCGCCAATTAAAACCGGCACGCTCTGAGTTTCAGGGAAGCAGGCTTACGGCGAAGCCCTGTTCGATCCAATGCAACCTGGGCGGGTAGAGCTCGAGGCTCAAGCGGACGGTGTCCTTGCCATTCTCGGTGGTGTAGTCCGTTCGAACCGAGGCCCAGCCGCTACCGACAGAGCTAGTCACTCCATTCGAGCTCCAATTAAAGACCGGGATCTGATTTTTTTGCAGGATCGTTTCTTCGAAGGCCGAACCGGTCCAGAGAATCTCGCCTCTTTCATCGGTGATCAGAAGCAAGTTAGGGATGGGAAACAGTAGGAAGAGGCCGGACGTCAAGATCCTGGAAAACCGAACACGGACTTCGCCTTCGGGGGGCCGATTGAGCAAGCGCTTTAGCGACATCCAGGATTCGCTTCCCGGCTCCGGCCGAAATCTCACGTCAAGATGGAGATCGCAACCGAAGCAGAGAGCGAGCTCTCCTTCGAAATCAATGCGGCCGAGTTTTTCCGCGGGCAAATCCCCCAGGTGCAAGGCGATATCGGACTGCATGACCGTTCGTGGAACGTGAGGGTTTCCGTAGACGTGGCCCAGTTCGTGGAGGAGGAGAGTTTTGAGCTCGCTCGAGTTCTTCCAAGCGGTGGCTCGCGCCGCGAACCAAACGTGCCCGACGTCTCCCCTCTTATGAGCGAAGGCGACGGGATTGCGGTAGTGCGTTTTCGCGTCCTCCAGCTCGGGCTTCCAGACACCGAACAAAAATACCAACGGCGTGGTGGCTTCGCATTCCGTGCGGGAGGCCTGAATCGACAAGACCGACTTGGGGAGTTTCTTGTCAGCGATATATTTTTCCCAAAGGCCGAAAGACTGCGACACGAGGTCCGCCACTTCTCCCTCGGACACGCCGAAATCGGGAGACACCTGGAGGCAGTAGGAGACGGACGACTTTCCGGAAAACCAATGCTCGGCCTTCGGCCCTTCGTCCAAGTCGCCGCCACCGCCAAAGTCCGTACCTCCGGCTGCCGGAGCCTCGCGCGGGGCTATGAGCGGAGATTGTTTCTGAACGCTACAAGCAGCGAGCAACAACAAGAGGACGAGCCACTTCATACGGTCTCCTTAAGGGCGGGCGGGCGTTCTTTCTTAGTCAGGGGAAAGAGCTGGACATTTAATTGGTAGAGCTCCGTGCACTCGCCTTCGCTCAAATAACGAATGGCCTGGCGGCGAAACCGATCGATGCGTTTCTTGAGCTCGGCGATACGCTCAGGATTGGCGGGAATCATGGAGCCCGAGATGAGCCGGGCATCGAAATCTTTTTGCTTGGCCGAGGCCAGCGCTTGCAGGGATTTTTGAATGAGCTCCCGGTGAAGCCGGCGCATGGGCGCTTCCGACTTGGTCGTAGGAACGGAGAGAAGTGCCTCCGTTTTAGTCCACTTACCCATCTCTCGTTTCAAGAGTCCCAAGCGTTCAAGTCTATCGGCGGCAAGCCGCGCTTGGCTGGAGGTAATGCCAAGGCGTTTGGCGATCCAGGCGGCATCGGGCTGGAAATTTTTCAGCAGAGTGAGATCCAAGATCGCGAAGTGGTACCAGCCGGTGAGTACCTTCATGCGATCGATTTCGAGCGTGCGAAAGAGAGCGGCCGCATTTTGACGGGGGCGCCGCTCGCCGTGATCGAGAACGGACTGCACGAAGGCGCCCGCCTTCACGTTATCAAACTGCATGGCTTCGGCCATCCACGTCGCCTGGCGAGGCGAGATGCGCTTTTTTTCGTTTAGAACGAGACTCAAGTAAGTGTGGCTCACGCCGAGGTCGCGCGCGAACGCCCGGAGGGAGTACGCCGGATTGCGCTCAATGCGCGAGAAGAGAGCGGAGCGAATATGTTCTGCGGGGGTTGCCACGGCAGAAAGAGGTACCACTCCGCGCGATTCCAGCTCAATAGGAAACCATGAATGGTTACCTTAGAAACAGGAGTTCGACTCTACAAGTGATTGATATTACGACGCTTAGCAGCTGACGATCGCCCCCTTGGTTACCTTTTGGAAACCGGAGTTAGGGGTTGCCCATTCCAACTAAATAACGCGATGAGCTAAGAAGGCGGGCGTTGAAAAACTTTTGCTAGGAGTTCCCAATGAAAGCCCTGTTTCTGACATTAGCTCTCACTTCAGTGACCGCCTTCGCGACCGAAAGCTGGAGAAAGCCCACTGTCTATGCGAGTTACTTCGACTGGAGCCAGGACAATCCCGGTCTCCCGTCGTATCTGCAAATGATGGGCGATCCTAGCGGTAAAGACGTGAGTGGAAATCCCACCCGTACTTTGAAGGACGCCGTTTCGAAAATCGTATGTGCGAGCGAGGACGGGGCCACTTGCCGAGTGGAAGGCGCTCGCGAGATCGTATCGGAAGACTCGCACTGGAACCGGCGTGTCATCGAATTAGGTCCCGACATTTCCAAGTCACTCGCTGCAGGAATGAGTAACCCTGTTTCAGTGCTTCCCTCCGGTATTTCCATCATCAAGTACGAGCACCCTGCGCGCCCGGGTACCTGGGTATCCATCGCACGCGACCCAGAGGGATATGGATCCCCGAATCTGATCTGCGAGACTACCGGAAACGATTCCGTGTGTTTGATCGCGTCGGCCATTCCCAGCGTGTCGGCGGTCCCCGCGCGGCTGCAAGAATTGCGTTAAGGCTCCCTCTATAATTTGACACTATTGAGGAGCTTTCCCCGACCCCGAGATACCCGGGGGCGGGTTTTCTTCAACTTCGAAAGAAAGAGAAAGTCACATGGCTAAACTTATTCCCGTAATTGTATATTTGTTCCTGGGCTCGGGCGCTCACGGCGTGGCCGAGGAAACGAAATCGGCCGGAAGCCCCCTTCTGAATGAGTACGGAAACCCCATTACCGGTTATTTTGTCGACCACAACGTGTCGCCTTCTCCGGGCTCAAAGTTTGGCTTTGAGCTCGACGAAACTGGGAAGCTCAGTATGTACGAAGATGCCCAAGGTCTTCCACCGGTGCTGAAGCGCACGGTACAACTCGAAAACGGCATCGGCGAATACACTGGTTCAGTGGCGGAGCAGCGTATGTCCGTCAAAGAGAGCGGCATTCATGCTCTCGAAATCAGAGTCGAGTTCACGAAGGTGCTCTATCCTTTGTTTATGACAACGCCGGCGCCCATTGTCCTTCACGCGGTAAAGACCGAACGCTGGACCCCAAGGAACGATTTCGTTTCGACCGCAAGCCTCCGGCGCTTGGCCATGATGTTGCAATTCATTCCTCTCACGCACCTCGGATAGCTGCGGCCTGTCCTGGTGACTCGGGTGGTCCGGCGTTTCAAAACGGCGCGATCATCGGCGTCATCTCGCGCGGCAATTTCCGCGACAGAACGATCATCACGTCGTCTCGACGTGCCGGGTAACCGCGGTTTCATCTTGAGCGTGGCCGCGGCCCGCAAAGATCCCATCTGCGGCGCGCAGGCGAGAGGCTGTCAGCCATCGCGCAGGAAAAGGCGCAGCTCATCCTGGCCAAACGGGACAATGCGGCCGACTTGAAGGCAGAAGCGGTAAGCGCGCTCCTCGTGGGAAGTCATCTTACGCCGAGGCCGGAAAGGACTTTGCCCCCAATGCGGGCAGTCGCCGCTTTTTGCGAAGGGCTTTACTCTCAACGAGCGGTGTCCGCAGTGCGCGCTCGATTTTCGTAAGGACGAAGAGAATCTCTGGGCGATTCTCTATGCGACCACGGCCGCCATTACCGATCTCATTCTGATCGGGATGCTTCTCATTACCCCGAAGAATCCGTGGGTGGGCCGCGCGGTAGTCGTGGTCGTCGCGCTAACCGCGTGGCTCGGCACGTACCGCTGGCGCAAAGGCTTTGGCGTCGCGCTTCTCTACTACACGGAGTGGCGGTGGAATAACCACGGGCGGTACGAGTGGCGAGAGTGAGCAGTTCAGCTGCTCCCAACGAACGTTAGAACTCGGTTGATCAAGCTGAACCGGGTAGGTAAATGGCTCGGCGGCGATCAACTTGGCCGGCCCGCTCGGATTCGGGCACGCCTCGCACCCTCTCGCCGTTCACCTCACCGCTTCAGCCTGTTTATCCGTGCCTTTTTCCCGTTGCTCGCGGCTGAAGTACTCTGTTAGCCTCCGTTTTCTTTCTTGGGGGAGTCATGAAAACACGCGCTGCGGTAGCCTGGGCTGCCGGTCGTCCGCTGGAAGTCGAAGAGATCGATCTCGAAGGGCCTAAAGCAGGCGAAGTCTTAGTGAAAATCGTCGCGACCGGCGTCTGTCACACGGACGCTTTCACGCTTTCCGGCGCCGATCCGGAAGGCATTTTCCCCTCCATTTTGGGCCACGAAGGCGGCGGCATCGTCCAAGAAGTGGGACCTGGCGTCAAAAGCGTGAAGCCCGGGGATCACGTCATCCCGCTCTACACGCCCGAATGTGGCGAATGTAAGTTTTGCCGGTCGAACAAGACCAACCTTTGCCAAGCCATCCGGACGACTCAAGGCAAAGGCCTGATGCCGGACGGGACCAGCCGTTTTTCGAAAAACGGGAAGCCCATCTATCATTATATGGGCACGTCCACCTTTTCCGAGTTCACCGTTTTGCCGGAAATCGCGCTCGCGAAAATCAATCCGGCCGCGCCCCTCGACAAAGTTTGCTTGCTCGGTTGCGGTGTCACCACCGGAATCGGCGCCGTTTTGAACACGGCGAAAGTCACGCCCGGTTCCACCGTGGCGGTATTTGGTCTGGGCGGCATCGGTCTGAGCGTCGTGCAGGGCGCGGTCATGGCGAAGGCCAGCCGAATCCTCGTCATCGACGTGAACGAGAGCAAGTTCGAGTTCGCGCGCGGGCTTGGCGCCACCGATTGCATCAATCCCCGCAAGTACGACTCTCCCATCCAGCAAGTCATCGTGGAGATGACCGACGGCGGAGTGGATTATTCGTTTGAGTGCGTGGGCAATACGGATCTCATGCGCTCGGCGCTGGAGTGCTGCCACAAAGGGTGGGGCGAATCGATCATCATTGGAGTCGCCGCCGCGGGCAAAGAGATCTCGACCCGTCCGTTTCAGCTAGTCACGGGCCGTGTCTGGAAAGGCACGGCGTTTGGCGGCGTGAAAGGCCGCTCGCAATTGCCTGGGTACGTGGAAAAATATTTAAAGGGTGAGATCCAGGTGGATCCCTTCGTCACTGAGACGATGGGGCTCTCCGACATCAACCGGGCTTTCGCGCTCATGCACGAAGGCAAAGTCATCCGATCCGTCATTCGCTACTAGAAGGAAAAATCAGAAATGGAAAGACCCGAACTAATCAGCCGCAGCCGCACTTTCGCGGGAACCACCGGCTTTTATAAGCATCAAAGTGCCGTGTGCAAAGGCGAGATGAAGTTCTCGGTCTTCGTGCCGCCTCAAGCCGATAAGCGCCGCGTGCCGGTGGTCTATTTCCTTTCCGGTCTCACCTGCACGGAAGAAAATTTCATGGTCAAAGCAGGCGCGCAGCAGCTCGCGGCCCAGCTGGGCTTGATGCTGGTCGCTCCTGATACGAGCCCCCGCAACACGGGCATCGCGAGTGCGACGGAATCCTGGGAGTTCGGCGAAGGCGCGGGCTTCTATCTGAACGCGACCCAAGCTCCTTATAAGGATCGCTTCCGGATGTACGACTACGTGACGCAAGAATTGCCCGGCATCATCCATTCGAATTTTCCGAGCCTTCCCAACCGGGAAGGCATCATGGGCCATTCCATGGGAGGCCACGGCGCTTTGGTCGCGGCCTTTCGCCAGCCTGGCCGTTACCTTTCCGTGTCGGCGTTCGCGCCCATCGGCTCGCCGTCCGAATGTCCCTGGGGTCAGAACGCTTTCACTAAGTTCCTGGGGCCCAACAAAGACGCCTGGAAAGAGTACGACGCGAGCCTTCTCGTGAGCCGCGTTCGCTCGACCTTTCCGATTCTCGTCGACCAGGGCGCCGACGATAAGTTTCTCAAAGATCAATTGAAGCCCGACATCCTGCGGGAAGCGTGCGAGGCGGTGGCTTTCCCGCTGAACTACCGGCTTCATTCAGGTTACGATCATAGCTTCTACTTCGTGCAGTCTTTCATCGGCGATCATCTTCGGTTCCACGGGGAAGTGCTCAACCTTTTCTAGAAGAGGCGCGCGATGGACGAAAAAGCTTACATGCAGGCGGCGATTCAAAAGACCCGCGAAGGGGTCGATGCGGGCCAGAGCCCGTTTGGCGCCATCGTCGTGAAAGATCGGCAAATCGTCGCGAGCTCTCACAATACCGTGTGGCGGGACACCGATCCGACCGCGCACGCCGAAGTGAACGCAATTCGCGCGGCAAGCCGGGCTTTGAAGACCATCGATCTCGTGGGCACCGTGATGTACACGACCTGCGAGCCTTGTCCGATGTGCCTTACCGCCATTCACTGGGCGAAGATCGATCGCGTTGTGTTCGGCGCGACCATCGCCGATGCGGATGACGCCGGCTTCTCCGAGCTCACCATCGCCGCAAAGGAAATGGTTCGACTCGGCGGTAGCCCGCTCAAAGTCGAGTCCGGCCTTCTCCAGAAAGAATGCGCCGAGCTTTTCCGCTACTGGAAGACCCAAGCTAAGGGCAAGGTCTACTAGTCTCTACTTTCCGGCGAGAGTTTTCCCGGCTCCAGCCTTCAACTGCGCGTAGCTATCGATGCAGCTCATCCAGTTCGGCACGAGTAGATCCGACTGCGCCTTTTTCTTGATCACCTGAAACTCGTGTCGGCCTTTCTCCTTTTGCGCTTAGGCGACTCGAATGCCGCTCCAGTCGCCTTCGGGGAGAGTGCGCTCGAACGTATGAGACGTATCGAGCTTCACCTGGCCAGCTCCGACATTGGCGAAGATCGTAAGGTTGGCAGCATCCCGAGGAGAGAGGTTTCCTTCCTTACGGGGACCAGCCGCGAGCTTCTCGAGTTTTTCGACCTCGTAGGCGACTTTCGACACGTCCCAGATCGCCACCTTCTGACCCTTGGCCTTCGCGGCCGCTTCCCATGCCGCCACTTCCGCGGTGGTGGTTTCGTGATTCGTGACGAGGAGGATCTCGGCGTCGTTGACGGGCTCGTAGGCCTTGGCGACTCGCACGGGGAAGGTCATCTTCTGAATGCGGGCCATCTCTCCGGGCGCTTCGATTTTTCCGAGATTGAGAGTCGTGCCGAGATCGGCGCGAGAGTAACCGGGAGCGCTCGGTAAAACTCCGACGATGCCTTCGACGGTTTTCTTCTGCCCGGGCGCGAGGTTCGCAATTTCGGCGAGAAAGCCTTTGTCCCAGGAAAGCGGTAGTCCGCTCGAGTCCATAAGGAGTACGTGATCGGCCATATCCCCATTCAGGAGCCCAAGCTGGGTCGAGATGGCGCTGCCGTCG
>JAYUGC010000190.1:0-8011 GCA_043767805.1 Pseudomonadota bacterium
TCTTCGCCGGGAAACTCCCCACCTTTATCCGCTCCCCTTAATTCCGCAGATATCAGATGCCGCGCGCGTAGCGCGCCACCTTTTTTACTGAATGGTTACGAATTTTTCACAGTTTGTGTTCCTCAAAATTGCTACCTGACATTGATGGCCCCGGCCTCACACTTAATCTGGACTCCGCTTTTCGGTTCGAAGCTGGCGGAGATCCGTTGATTGTGATCCAGATACTCAAACTGCTGGCGTTCCTTAAAAACCTCTAGGTCGCCATTGAAAGAGTGTAGAAGGAAGCGCGCGTGGTAATACTTCACCGGACCGCCGCCCGCCCCGTTGCTTTCGTACTCAACCGTTACCTTGGCGTTCGTCCCGGGAACCATTTCGTACTTTGATTCTTTCCCGCCTTTGGGATCCTGAACCAAAGTAAATTCCATGAGCTTTTGCACTTGGTGATTTTGCGTATGAATGCAGTAGCCCTCCAGTTTCGTTGGGCCATAAAAAATGGAAGGACTTTGATGATCTATCGCTTGCCCCCTGGCGCTAATGAACAGACCCGTGATTAAGAGTAAGGCCCGTATCCCTTTGGCCCCTAAAACCGCTACGGACTCCGTTACTTTACTATTCTTCATACGACCTCCTTTACGGGTCATTGTGATCCCGTGGCCCCAATATGAAGCCAAGCGGACCACAGAACCACCAAAAGGACCTTGCAGAAATGATGCGATTTGAGTCGTATTTGCGCAGGCGGACGAGAGAAGTTAAAGAATAGGATAGAGGAGCTTGAGGACCACCTATCCATACCATGCAGGCGTAACGCTTCAATAATCGATGTCTTAGACCTGCACGTCGGCAGGCCCGACTTCAACAGCCCAGTCGGCTTTCGCGGATGGACAGACAGCTTCATCCTAGTGGCTCGTCGGCGGCGCTAAACTCGCCGATAAAACGCATCGGCCCAAACTAACGCGGCCGTATGATTCGCGGGCGGGAAGATGGACTGGAGGACGAGGCCTGAGCTCTCCAAAACGGCATGCACTTCCGGAAACAAGCTTTGCCCTTCGTACTGGCGGACGAAATCCGCCTCCACCAGGACCGCGTTCGTCTTTTTTAAGGTCTCTCGCGCTCCCCCCAGTACATCCTTCTCGTTGCCCTGGGTATCAATTTTCAGCAAATCGATCCGCGGCCAGTCGGCGAGCACGGTATCCAAAGTCGAGACTTTCACTTTATGCATCTTCCCCACGTTGAACCCGGGGTCGCCCACGCCGGGCACTACTTTTATGGGCGAAAGGAGAGAACTATTGTGGGAATTCTCGGTAATGAAAAACTCCGTCTCCCCAACGAAATCCGCGAGCGCACACCCCTCATAGCGGATGAACGGATACTCACTTAAAAGCTCAGTCGCAGCTTTTAACATCTCCGGGTTCGGTTCGACGACCAGCCACTTTTCGGGCTTCGCGTAGTTGAGGATCGCCTTGGACCAACCGCCATTGTTCGCCCCTACGTCCACGACGTATCCCAGTGAGCTAAGAAAGCCAGGCGGATACAAAGGAAGACGCGCCCAGTTCATTTCCCAGGTAGCGACAGGATCGCAGGCCTTCGACAGAGCGCTGAGTCGCGGCACTCCCAGCCGGAAAAAAGATCCGGCGTTTTGACGCCACTTCAAAAGGCCGGAAGGAATCAGCAGGTTAAAGCGATCTAACCACATACCCGTAAATATACCTCAAAGCCGAGTGTCCCACGGAGAAACTCCTGTTGGGCTGCCTTTCCCGGCTGGGCGCAGTGACGGTGATTTCCAATCCGGTCAGAAGGGACGATACTAAGCCGCTTCGTCGAGCTCGATGGATTCCATCAGAGCGAGAAGCCGGCGGCGTTCTTCTGTGCCGAGCGAGAGGAATCTGACACCGAAAACGCCGGTGGAGTCCTCGGACCAGCGAAGCTCGGAGGCTTCGTTGTCTTCGTCGATGAGATACTCGAGCGGCTCGGCGAAAGCGACTTTGGCTCGCACTTGGAAAGCCTCTTTTCCGCCGAGGGTGATCTCGACCTGATCGCCGATGTGAACCACGGTTTTGTTACATCGGATTTTGGCGCCGCCCTCGGAAAGGTCCAGGACTTCGGCCCCATGAGCTTTTGGATTGCCGACGACGCAGAGCGAGACCGGCAGGTGGCACTGATACCGCGTGAGGCGTCGCTTTTTGGGTTGTGAAACCATGGCGAAGTATTATCGGCAGATGCCCGAAATTCTCTGAGACATTCTCTGAGACAGAAATATGGGCGCCCCGTTTGTATTTCTTAACCGGCGAAGTCGTTAACGGGGCCGTCCTACTCCTGCCTTAGCAATCGATTCCGGGTGAGCCGGTTAACCGCCAAGGCGGCGTCTGGTTACCTTTTGGTTTCCAAATAAACGCTTGGTCATATTGAATCGGAGCTTCGATTTTCGTTACTAACTGGCATCGACATTTTCTTAACGATGTGAGGTAGGCATGAAACGAGTCGCGATGATTTTGTTCGCCGGAGTCATATTTATTTCGGCGATGGCTCAGGCTGATAGTCGGGGAACCAATTCCGTTCGCTCTAGAGCGGAGCAGCTGCGTCTCAATGCCCGTGATAAAGGAGCGCATTACGGACGCCGGCTTTCCGCGGAGGCGACTCATCATTTCTTTGAAGGAAACCTCGTCTGCATTTATGCCGGCGGCAGCCTGCTGGCCTGTGAGAACTGCGGAGACAACAGACGGGGCGCCGAATCCTGAGCTAATGACATGAAATATACATGTACTGAACTCTTTTGGAGATTTTGAAATGCGAAACTTGAACTGGCTACTATTAACTCTCGCGGTAACTCAGGCGCATCCGATGATGGCGGATATCTACTACCGAGACATTCCAAGAAGAAAATTGGTTGTCGGCTATTCGGAGGATGAAGTCGACGGCTCTTGGACCGTGTTTAAATATTGCCGCGATTTCAAGTTGGTTGAAACGGACATTCACAGGGGTTGCGTCGCCTCCGAGATTCAATCGAGCGATGGCAAAGCGATTCCGCTCGTCTACAAATGGCGTTTGGAAACCTTCGAAGAGCTTCTGAAGGCCCGGAAAGAGACCGATGTCGTTACCGAGAAAATACTTCAGGACCTTCTGGAAAATGACCCGGCCGCCAAATCGAGCGAGGTTTCCACCAAAGCCTATTTCAAGACCTCTCTCAAGGAAATCCTAGGTATCGTGGAGCAAGCCCGGCTGCAGACCGTAAAGAACGGCAAACCCAGCGGGGAGATTAAGCCTCCCGTCACTCCTCCTGCTCCGAAACCTAAGCCGGTAGTAAAAACGACTCAAGTTACCGTCGGGGATTTTTTTAACGATCATAGCAGCCCCAGCGCTTTAGACGTTAGTCTGGCAATCAGTAGAGCTCTCAAAGGAATTTGCGGCTGGGATAAGTTCTACACAATTCACGATGAGGATTGCCGTTATATCAGCGACAACAACGGCTTCACGACGGGATTGGTCAAATCGTGCACCGTAACCTTCAGTTGTATCGATTAGGAAACCCCGGGTTCGCGGCAAAACTTTTTTGCCGTCGGTGATCTCTCACACCGAGGGCGAGCGGCCGCGAAGGCGTGTGATTATCGATAGGCGCGTACTGGGCCATGGCCGGGGAAACGAAGCCATGAGCCGAAGCGCCGCCGAGCGGCGCAATTTCCCAGTTCGTCTCGTCCCAGATCCAGGTGCGCCTCAGGGTGCGCTGCGGGCCGCCTTCGCCGAGCGCGATGGTATCGCGCCCGTGTATTATGCGTTGGTTATCGACGATGAGGATGTCCCCCGACTCGAGCCGGTAACGGATGGCGAACCGATCGCTGAGCAGGTATTCGTCGACAATCTTACGGATGCCGTCCTGAGCCCAAGGCTTCACCGCCGCCAAGTCGGCGCGGAAACGAACCCGGTAACGCCCGGAGGACTGACGCTCGAATAGCGGGAAATCCAGGGCGATCTGATCGCCTCCGAAATAGGTGAGCACGCGCGCTTCGGTCGCCATCTGCGCTTCATAAGGGGCTTCCTGGCGAAGCGCGTGAAGCGCATGCTCGGTATCCACAAGTACGGACACGCCGCCGTTTTGAGCCGGCTGAACGCATTGAAGCAAAAAGAGGCTGGGCGGGCTCATTCTGAAAAGCTTATTCCCCGCGGGAATCACGCCGTCGATGAAAGAGCCGTCCGTATGGAGCTGGAACGCCGCCGGAGTCTTGCTCACGTTGCGCTCGAAAGTTTCCGTGCCGTACTCGCGCTCGGGGCGGACGGTGACCACGCCCGTGGCCTCGGCCTTCGGGTGGCCTTGAACGCGGCCAAAATGAGAGGCGATATGCAAAAGCGTCTGGGGCTCGGTATCCCACGCGCGCACGACGGCGTAGCCCATCATTTCCACCCGCTGGTAGACCGCTTCCACGCCCCCGCGAAAATCCGCCGGGCCGGTGAAGTTAAGGATTTTGGGGTACGGGTTTGCGGTCCGTTTCTGAGGACTCTGAGCCATCTCGTCTCCGATTCGATTTACTGTGATCCGTAGTGATACCTGCGACCAAAGGAACGCGATCGACAAAATGACTCACCGATTCATTTACCTGGATAAAAACAGGGATTCTGGCGACTTAGTAAAATATCGCCTGTGACATAAGGAACACAGGTGCGATGACTGCCCTGCGTTCACTTGGGAAGGCCGTTATGCTAGAAGTCGCTCTCCATGAATTTCACTCCCACGGAGCTAAGAAACTACCGGCGGTATCAGACCGCTCTCTTTCTCACCGTCTGCGCTTTGCAGATGGTGTCGCTCACTTTGAGCTGGCGTCTCTACGAGTTGACCCGCAATCCGCTGACCCTCGGGTACGTGGGTCTCGTGCAGTTTCTTCCCGCGCTCGTGTTTTCCTTTTTCAGCGGTCCCATCGCCGACCGGTTCGATCGCCGCTACATCCTCGCGGCGACCTACGGGGGGCTCCTCGCCGCCGTGGTGACGCTCGCTCTCGGCTTTGGCAGAGTGACCACCACCACTCCCCTTTTCTGGGTGCTCGGCTGGATCGGCGTCGCGCGCGCGCTGGATGCTCCGGCCGCGGCTTCCCTCTTGCCGCAGCTCGTATCTCGCAAAGTGTTTCCCACCGCCGTCGCCTGGACCTCGTCGGTGAAGCAAGTCGCTAACGTTGTGGGACCGGCCCTTGGCGGCGTCCTCTATCTTTCGCTGACGGGCTCCGGGGTCTTCTGGATCTGCGCGGCTCTATACGGCCTCGCGCTCGCCGCCGTCCTGGGTCTCGAGATCGAGCACAAGCCCATTAGTGCGGGAAGGCTGACTCTAGAGAGTTTTTTCGCGGGAGCGATTTACGTCCGCAAACACAAGCTGCTGCTCGGCGCGCTGACTCTCGATCTCTTCGCCGTCCTTCTCGGCGGAGCGGTGGCGCTGCTTCCGGTCTTTGCTCAAGACGTTCTGCACGTCGGCCCCGAGGGCTTAGGCATTTTGCGAAGCGCTCCCGCGGTGGGCTCGCTCGTGACCGCGCTTTACTTCGGGTTCCGGCCTGTGGGCCGCCCAGTCGGTCTGAAACTTCTGGGCAGTGTCATCGGCTTTGGCGTGGCGACGTCCGTCTTTGCTCTCTCACGCAACTTCGGCCTGACTCTCGTCGCGCTTTTTGCCATCGGCTGCTTCAACGTGGTGAGCGTCATCATCCGCCAAACTCTCGTTCAAGTGAGCACGCCTCACGAGATGCGCGGCCGGGTGAGCTCCGTGAGCCAGGTCTGTAATATCAGCTCAAATCAGCTGGGAGAGTTCGAGTCGGGACTGATGGCTTCCTGGATCGGGACTGTGCCGTCGGTTCTGGTCGGCGGTGCGGGAACCATCGCGGTGGCGCTGATTTGGGGAGGGCTCTTTCCGTCGCTGAGACGATATGAGACTTTTGACGGCGAGCCAACCCATGGAACGTGACGTACCGAACTTGTCCCGCCGCCTGGCTCCCCTTCAGGAACGCTTGCGCGCCCGGGGCTTCGAGGAAATTTTGATTGGAGGCTCCGCCGCGCTCGGAATTCTCGATGTCGTCTGGCACGGAGCCCCTCTGAATCTTCGCGATCTCGACGTCTATCTGATCTTCGGCCGCAAAATGGAGCGCGCCGAAGCAGTCACCCTCGCCCAGTGGCTTTCCGTCCCCGAGATCGGAACTCTAGACGCGGCGGGAGTCACGACTCACATTCGTACGAACCCGAAGCTTCCGGTGCCGGCGCGGTTCAGTTATCTCGCGGGCTGGGGAATGAACTTCGTGAAGAACGACAGCATTCTCGATCTCACCGTCTATCACTCCATCGAAGAGATTTCGCTAAACGGCATTTTTTCGAGCGACACGATCAAGCTGCGCCTGGCGGGAACGTCTCTCGAAACGCTGGCGCGGGACACTATCGCGGAAGGATCTTGGGAAGCCCTTAGAGCGGCGGGCGTCATCAAAGACGATGAGGGTGGTTACGAAGCTTGGCGAAATAAGCGCCCCGCGCTCCTTCGCTGGCAGGAAGTGGAGCGGGATCCGGCGGTGCAATCGCTTCGCGTGGTGCGCAGCTTACAAAGGTACGGCCTCTCACACGTTCCCCGTGAGATCGCCGAGCCGTTTCGCCGCTTGGCCGCGCTGAAAAAGCCCCACGACGTGTCTCGTTGGAACAGCGGCTTGGCGCGCCTCGGAGAAGACGGCAAGGAAGCTAACGCGCTTGCCATGCTGAGAGAGCTTGGCTTCAGCGACCTTCTCTAACCCGAACTCCCTTCGACTCCCGACGGCCGTCTTCTGTTGTTACCCAGTGATCAAGTCACTTTAAATACCCAGTGATATTGTCACCCTGGCGAAAGCTTACCAGCCCGCGTTAAGGGCAGTTTTTGTTGAGAGACACGGACTGGCTTGAGCACGGGCTCTAAGTCCAGTGGGTCATTGGCGTGGAAGTATTTCCACGAGCCGTCGGGGTACACTCTAAATTCGACTTTATGGCCGCGGATGGATTTTTCGCGGGGCCAGTCCAAGCGGTGGGTTTTGGCGCGCCACTGGACGGTGTGGTCTCCGTTCACCGTTCTTCGGTATTTCAGGCAGAAGACCTCGTTTAAGTCGATGTGCTTTGAGAGCGGCTTGTATTTGGAGACGGGCTCTCTGGGCTCGACTCGCACTTTTCTGTCCCAGTACTTGGGCAAGAACGTCTTCGCTAGATACGCGTTCGCGTCGTCCCGTTTGAAAACTCCGTACAGACGTAGTTCCGGAATCAGCCGGTCCTGAAACGTATCGAAGGCACGCTCCACACGCCCTTTGGCTTCAGGGGAATGAGCAAAGAAGACTCGAATACCGATCTCCTCGGCGGCACGTTTGAACTGGTTAAAACCGCGCCTCTTTCCGGGGCCGCCGAAACAGCCCGCCTTATCGACGTAAATGGCCCAAGGGATGCCTTTCTTTTCGATGACGCCGCGTAGGACCTTCATCGTACCCAGCGTGCTCTCCGTTTCGAAAAACTCGGCATATGGAACTTCGCTCGTGGCGTCGTCGATAGCCGTAATCAGGGTCCACCGATCGCGCCTATTCCACTGATGCGGGCTTCCATCCATCTGGAGCAACATACCTTCGCTCGGCATTCTCTCGCGTAATCGACGAGCCACGCCCTTCCTTCGCTTGGCTCGCTTGACCAATCCCTTCTCGTGGCACCATCGGCGAAACGTCTCCCGAGACACCACCACCTCGTGCCGCTCCCCCAAAGGCTCCAGAGCGTGCTGCATGTTGAAGTCGAAGTACTTCTCTTTCACCAGCTTCATCACCTTCGCCTTGAACAGGTCATGCTTTTTCACCGCTGGTGCTCGCCCTCGATTACCATGCTCAAGTCCCAATAGCCCCTTCGCTTCATAGCGCCGTGCCATGCGGCTCACCGTGCGCTCGCGAACCCCCAAAAGACCCGCTGCTTCCTTCCGACTGACTTTGCCTGCCACGAACTCACTGATGATTTCATACTGAAGCATTCCCCGTTTGCTCATCCAGATGCCGCCTTCTTCGTCCAT
>JAYUGC010000191.1:0-7993 GCA_043767805.1 Pseudomonadota bacterium
AAAAGTATCCACACACCTTTTGGAGGGCTTACTCGAAGCGCAAGGCCTCGATCGGGTTCATGCGGGAGGCTTTGCGGGCGGGCCAGACGCCGAAGCCCACCCCCACCAAAACGGAGAGACCGAAAGCGGGCAGCACGATCCACCAAGGCGCGCGCATATCGAAGCTCGTGGCAAACCAAGTCACCAGGAACGTGATGGCCACGGACCCGACCATTCCAATCATGCCGCCCACGACGGAAAGCGTGAGCGCTTCGGCCAAGAATTGCCGGAGGACGTCCTGCTGGCGCGCCCCCACCGCCCTTCGCACGCCGATTTCTCGCGTGCGCTCGGTTACGCTGACCAACATGATGTTCATGATGCCGATGCCCCCGACCAACATCGAGATCATGGCGATGCCGCCCAAGACGTACGTCAGCATATTCATGATCGTCCCCAAGGTTCCCAACATCGCGTCCTGGGTCAGGATGGTGAACTCTTCCTTGCCCTGACGCCGGTCTTTCAAAATCCGCCGAACCTCGTCGACGGCGTCTTGAACTCCGACTTTCGACTTCGCGCGGGCGCGAATGCCGAACAACCTGTCCTCGTTGAAAATCCGCATCGCCGAGCGAGTAGGGATGAAAATCATGTCATCGATGTTGAAGCCCAGCTTATCGCCGCTCTTCGTCGTCACCCCGACTACCCGGTGCTCGGTCTCGTTGACCTTCACGAGCTTCCCCAAGGCGTTGTCAGAATCGAATAACTTCTTCCAGACGTTGTAACCCAGCACAATGGCCCGGCGGTTGAAGTCGGACTCCTCCTTCGTGAAGAACCTGCCCTGCCCAACCTTCACCGAGATGACTCGCGTGAACTGATCGTTGGAGCCCAGGACTTGCACGTTCAGAGTACGATTATCCGTTTTCACGCTCGCCGAACCGAACATCACGGGGGCGACGGAGTCCAAGTTGTAGCTCAGCTTTTCCAGCGCCTGGATGTCTCCCAAAGTGAGCCGCCGCTGCGCCCCTCCGATGGGCGGGCCGAGGCCAGTCTTGGTATCCGTCTTTCCTGGCTGCACCATGATGAGGTTCGTGCCGATACCCTCGAACTGAGTCGTGATGTAGCGCTTCGCCCCATTGCCGATGGAAACGAGCAGCACCACCGCGCCGACCCCGATGATCATGCCCAGCATGGTAAGACTCGCGCGCAACTTGTTCGCGTAGAGTGATTCCAGGGCGAGCCGGAAAGTTTCCATCCAAGGCACGGGTCAGCTCCCCCGCTCGTCGTTCACGACTCGTCCATCCAGCATGTGGATGCGCCGAGGCGCGGCCGCGGCGATGACCGGATCGTGGGTGACTAAAATCAAAGTGACTCCCTCGGTGTGTAGCTGACGAAAGAGCGCCATGATTTCCTTGCCTGCTTTCGAATCGAGATTTCCCGTAGGCTCGTCGGCCAGGATGAGCGGCGGGTTATTGACCAAAGCGCGCGCGATGGCGACCCGCTGCCTCTGGCCTCCCGAAAGCTCGTTGGGCGCGTGATCCAGGCGATCGCCCAAGCCCACCCTTTCCAAGGCGACCCGCGCTTTTTGTAGCGCGGCTTCCTTGGAAACTTTTCCGCCGTACCCCGCCGAATAGACGAGCGGCATCTCCACGTTGCGAAGCGCCGACATGCGGGGCAGGAGATTGAAACTCTGAAAGACGAAACCGATGCCCTGATTGCGAAGGTGGGCGCGCTCGGCATCCGTGAGACTGACCACGGACTTGCCATCGAAGTCGAAGGTCCCGTCATCGGGCGTATCCAGAAGACCCAGGAG
Source organism: Pseudomonadota bacterium (assembly GCA_043767805.1). Classification (GTDB taxonomy): domain Bacteria; phylum Bdellovibrionota; class FAC87; order UBA2466; family UBA2466; genus CAZZHG01. Next base: position 1,787 of record JAYUGC010000191.1, read on the forward strand.
GTTCATCAAAGTGGACTTGCCGCAACCAGAGGGACCGATAATGGCCGCCATCTCTCCGCGATTCACGTCGAGCGAAATGCCGTCCAGCGCCTGGATGGTCTCGCTGCCCATAGTAAAACGGCGGTGCACGCGGTCCAAGTGGATCAGGGCCACGGGATGATCTCCGCTTTGACCTTCAAGCCATCGACGAGCTCTTTATCCTCGCCGGGGTAGACCACGACCTCGTTCTCGGCGACACCCGAGACGATTTCCGAGCGGTCGTAATTGCCGATCCCGATTTTCACGGCTGAGCGAATCAGATGCCCATCACCGACTTTAAAAACATAGCGGCCTTCCTGGCTACCCAGCACGAGACGAGACGGCACGGCCAGAACGCCGGGCCTACGGCTCGTGATGATCTCGACCTCGGCCGACGCGCCGACGGGAATGCGCTCTTCGGTCGCTTCCATTTCCATCTCGATTTGCGAAGTGCGATCCTGCTCCTTCGTCGTATCAATAAAGGGAACGACGCGGCTGACTTTAGCTTGAAAGGATTTCGTGCCGACGGCGGGAATGCGCACGCGCGCGCTTTGCCCTTCCTTGACCTTGGCCAGGTCGACCTCGTCGATTTCCCCTTTTAGAAGCCGGGGAAGCTGGTCGACTAAACGCAGCGGTGCCTTGGTGCCTTGCCCGACCGATTCGCCCAGCTCCAAGTTCACTTCGGTGACCATGCCGTCGAAGGGCGCCGTGACCACCGACCGCCCTTGAGTGGCACGGGCCACTTCCAAAGCTTTGCGCGACTCGTCCAACGCCACGCGGGAAACGAGTTTTTCCTGAAAGAGTTTTTGATTTCTTTGGTACTCGCCCTGAGCTTCTTTAAAAATCATCTTGAGATCGATGTTCTCGAGCTCGGCGAGCACCTGACCCGCCTTTACCACGTCGCCCGCTTTCACGTGAATGGCGGCGACTCGTCCCGTGGCGCCGAAACCGAGCACCGCCTGTTGCCTCGCCTCGACGGTACCCGAGTTGATGGTGGTGACCGTCTCTTCCACATCGGCCTTCGTCACTTTCACCGCCTTCAAAGGCACGGCGCGGGTGCAACCGATTAGGGGCACTGCAAATAGAATCAGCCAAAGGAATTTCATTCCGCCACTCCAAGATGCGCGGCGAAACGACGCGCGAGTACTGAAAGATCGATCTTCGCCCGGGTGAAATTGATCTTCGCTTCCAATAAGTCGTTCTGCGCGCCGAGATACTCCACCAATGTGGTTTTTCCAAACTCGTACGATTTCGAGGAGAGACGAACAATCTCCTCGTTTTGTTTTACGTTGAGGCCGAAAGAAGCGGCCGATTTCTGGAGGGCTTCCACCTGAAGCTTCTCGCTCTCGACGGAACTCAAGAGCTGCCGCAGGGATCGAGACCGCTCCACTTCCGCCACGCGATCGGCCGCGGCGCTTTCCTGAGAGGCCCAGATGATACCGCCGCCGAGAGACAGAGGAATTTTCAAGACGGCGCCAATGGAATAACTCGTCTGGCCGGAAGCGAAGGCCTGACTCCAGTCCCCCGCTTGTTTATAGAGGCGCCCCTGAAGGCTCAACTCCGGCCAGTGGTGAGCGACGAGTAAGCTCGCCCGAGTCTCGGCGGCATCCCGGTTAAGTGCGATCGCCGTCGCTTGCGGAGACGATTCCGTAATGCGGGAAGCGAGCTTTTCCTCGCTGCGTTTCAGGTAGGGCTCGAGGCGAGCGGAGAGCGGGCCTAAATCGGAAAAACGATCCACCGCGAGCGCGAGAACGCCCTCGCCCTTCAAGCCTTCCTCCAAACCCACTTCCTCGAGCTCCGCCTCCGAAAGACCGGACACTTCGAGCACGCTGTTTCTGCCGGCTTCTTTCGCCTGAGCGAACGAGAGCCGTTTGGAGTCGAGAGAGACGACGTTGGCTTGCGCCCGCAACAAATCGATTTTCGTGCGGGCGCCCATCTCGAGCCGCAGCTCGGTCTCTCTCTGGCTGCGCCCCGCGATTTGAAGCGACGTCTCCAAGGCCTCGACTTTGAAAGCCTCGAGCAAAAAGTGCCCGACCGCCTCTCGCAGCTTCCAGTCGAGATCGCCTAGCTGAACTTTGAGGTGCGCCTCAGCGGCGGCGGCTTCTCTAGATCCTTGCACGAGACCTAGATGTACGGACCGGCGGTAAATCGGAATGCCTACCTGAACGGACCAGGTCGACAGCTTCACTTGCCGCGGATCCGCCAAAACGAAGCCCGGCGGCAACACTCCGCTCGTCAGAAAGCTGAAGTCTTTGCTCTCGTTTTGAGACAGCTGAAGATCGGCTTGGGGCAGCCAAGCGGACCAGGCTTCTCGTTGCGCTGCGCGACGTTGTTCCCAGGTGGCTTGAGCGCTAGCGACGTCAGGGGCGCGGGAGGCGGCCCGGCGCTTTAACTCGGCATAGGCGGAGTCGATATCGGCCCGGGCCCAGCCACAAGCCAGAAGCCAGAAGCAATAGAAGGAAAAGCCGAACCATCGCTCGGGAGGATATACCAAATAGGCGGGGCGTCACTTCGGATTATTGGAAGGGAAACGGCTCTATTTTCCCATTAGCCTCAATTGCTTGCCGCTGTCCGCCCCCGATAGCTAAAAACGAGGATTTTTGTTGCTGGACGGGGAACTTTTCCTTAAACGTAATGTCGATTTAAGCACTTAAGGAGAGACCAATGGACAAGCCCATCACGCGATTCATGGAAACCCATTACCGGCATTTCAACTCCGCCGCGATGATGGACGCCGCTCAAGGCTACAACAAGCTCTTGGCCGGTGGCGGCAAGATGTTCGTGACCCTCGCGGGCGCCATGAGCACCGCGGAACTTGGCCTTTCTCTCGCCGAAATGATCCGTCAGGACAAAGTCGCGGGCATTTCCTGCACCGGCGCGAACCTGGAAGAGGACCTCTATAACCTCGTCGCCCACGATCACTACCGCCGCATCCCGAACTGGCGCGATCTCACCCCGGATGACGAGCAAGCTCTCTTGGACAACCACTTGAACCGGGTGACCGACACCTGCATTCCGGAAGAGGAAGCGTTCCGCGTTCTCGAAGCGACCAATATTTCCTACTGGGACGACGCCAAGAAAAAGGGCGAGCGCTACTTCCCACACCAGTACCTCTACCGCGAGCTCATGGACGGCAAGTTCAAGCACGCCTACCAGATTCCCGAGAAAGACTCTTGGCTGCTCGCCGCCGCCAAGAAGAACCTGCCCCTGTTCGTGCCGGGCTGGGAAGATTCCACTCTCGGCAATAACTTCGCGGCCTATTGCATTCGCACCAAGACTCAGCCCCAGCACGTCATGCGCATGGGCATCGAGTACATGATGGAGCTCGCCTCCTGGTACAAAGAGACGCGCGCCAATTCCGAAATCGGATTCTTCCAAATCGGCGGCGGTATCGCCGGCGATTTCCCCATCTGCGTGGTCCCCATGCTTTGGCAGGACATGAAAGACGAAGTGCCTCTCTGGTCGTACTTCTGCCAGATCAGTGATTCCACCACGAGCTACGGTTCCTACTCGGGCGCCGTGCCCAACGAAAAAATCACCTGGGGTAAGCTCGGCAAGGAAACGCCCAAGTACATCATCGAGTCCGATGCAACCATCGTGGCTCCGTTAGTGTTCGCTTACGTGCTTGGATGGTAAGAGCCGGCCTCGTAGTCGATAAGCCCGCTCGCTCATCTCAAATCCCACGGTGCTCATTTTAGATGAGCCAACGACAGGTCTCGATCCCGACGCTCGCCGTGTTCGGCGGATGGTAACGGTCTTGAAATTGGCGTCGATGTCGGTCTCATCGACCACCATCTTTTCATGCCACGTTTTCCCGTCCACCTTGGTCTTGCGCAGCAGGTACTGGCTTTCTTTATGAAGCGAGCCTTGAGAGGAAAAGCGGCTCGAAAGCGCTCAAGCGGCCTTTACCACCTTAAGGCGGACCTCGAGGAACCAGGCTGGAAACATCCAGGCCCAGCGCCGCTCGTACGCCCGGGGATAACGGTTGGCGAGCCGCCACACGATTTTGTTCAAAAAGCTCGGGTGAAAAAAAATGCGGCACGACTCGATTTGAAAACGAGCCGCCGAATAGAAATCGAGTTCGTGACCGCTGGTGAAGTAGTCAAAGGAAGCCACTCCGAAAAAATGCCGGTGCGTCGGATCGGTGAAAGCGTTGGCGGAGGAGAAATGCGGCACGGTGAGATGAAAGACGCCTCCCGGCGCGCAGATCCCGTGTACTTCCTCGAGCGTATCGATGACCGAATCGACGTGCTCGATGACGTCCATCGCATACACTTCGCGAAAATGATTTCGGGGAAGCGGCCAGGGGCGCGCGTTCAAATCAAAGCGCACGTCGGCGTCCGCGCCTTGCGCGATGTCCGCGTTCAACATTCCTTCGCGTCGCTTGCGGCCGCAACCTAGGTTGAGGCGATCCGGCACTGACTCCGATGAGGGCATTTAGGTAGTAGATCATCTTCGAGATAGTTGGTCTTGGCCTGCCGCTTCCGGCGGCCCGCCGACCCATGGCCGTTTTGGTTAACGGTCGTTCGATTTAATTCACTCCACCTGGTGCGTCAGATCCGTCTAGGTTGAAACTAGAGATGCAGAGAGAACAGAACCTATATCTAGTCATCGGCACGAGGCCGGAAGCCATCAAAATGGCGCCGCTATATCTCGCGCTCCGCGCGAAACCGGGCGTGAAGGTCACCCTCGTTTCCACGGGCCAGCACCGGGAACTGCTCCACGAGGCGCTTGCCGAGTTCGGGCTCGCTCCCGACGTCGACTTGGGTGTGATGCGGCCCGGCCAAACCCTTTCGGGGCTCACGGCCGCGATCTTAACGCCCCTGGAAACCGTTTTTGCCAGTCATAAGCCCGACCGGGTTCTGATTCACGGCGATACCACCACGAGCTTCGCGACAGCCCTCTCGTGCTTTTATCACGGCGTGAAAGTAAGCCATGTGGAAGCCGGACTTCGTTCCCACTCTTTCACCTCGCCCTATCCCGAAGCGTTCAATCAAGTGGGCGTGAGCCGTTGTCAGGACCACGAGCGTTCCACAGGATCTGATTCTGGACTATTGCCGAAGAGAAAAGCTGGATTGTTTCGATCTGCTTCCCGACTTTCGCGCCCGCAGCTCGGAGGAATTTTATCTCGACCATGACGATCACTGGAACGAGGCGGGACGCGACTTCGCCCGTCGGCTCGTGCACGCCAAACTCGAAGCGGCGGGAGCGATTCCCACCGGACTAGCCCACAACTAGCTGAGCCGACCACGCCACCGGATCTTTCAATATGGCTCGCCCCACCGCCGCGAGAGAAAGCTTCCGCTCGGAAAGCGCCCGATCGATGTAGGGGCCGCTCTCGATGCCGCCGACGCCGATGACCGGAATGGAAACGGCAGCCTGCATCGCCGCGGCTTCTTCGACGAGGTACCCTTCTCCCGCGCGGGCTCCCGGCCGTCTCCAGCCGCCGATTCCGGAAGAGACGTCGAGGACATCCAAGCCCGCTTTCACGAGCCCGCCCGCCACCCAGCGCGTATCGGTCGTCGTGAGACCACCCTCCAGGAAATCTTGCCCCGGCAAACGAACGGCGACGAGAATGTCCGGGTACCGGGCGCGGACCTCCGCCACCAGTTCCAAAAGAAGGCGTGCGTTATTTCTCAGCGAGCCCCCGTACCGATCCGCTCGCTGATTCGTCAGCGGCGAAAGCCATTGATTGAGCCCGTAGCCATGGGATGAATGAAACTCCACGAGATCAAATCCCGCCTTCACCGCTCGTCCCACGGCGGAGACGAAGTCAGCCTTCATCGCCTCCACTTCGGCGAGAGTCATGGCTTCCGGCACGGGCATCTGCCGCTCTTTGACCGGCACCGCAATCGCGCTTGGGCCGAGCACTCGGCCACCGGTCAGATCCGGCGTGGTTTTGCCTCCCGCGTGAGTGAGCTGAAGGCCCGCGAGAGCGCCCCGAAAGTGAATGGCCTGCGCCACTCGAGTGAGTCCTCCGATTTGTTCGTCCCGAGAAGCCGCGAGTTGATTTTCCTCGCTCTTTCCCGAATCGGACACATAGCTATATTCGACCATCACGAGCCCCGCGCCCGAGAGAGCGAGACGAGAATAGTGGGCGACGGTGGCTTCCGTCACCGCGCCCGCGGCGTCCGCAGTCCCCGAGGCCATTGGAGGGACGACCACCCGATTGGTCAGCCTTCGATTGGC
>JAYUGC010000192.1:0-20224 GCA_043767805.1 Pseudomonadota bacterium
CTTAATGCGGTGGGTATATCCGATGCGTCACAGGGGGTCGGATACGTAAAATCTTAGGGGGTTTTCGTGGCAAAGCATCTCGGTTTGTTCGCGGTCTTGGCTCTAACGTGCCTCTCGGGCACGGCCCACGCGGGGGTTTACTCCTTCGGCGGTGCCTGCGCCTCTCTGGGTTCCTGGTCCCAAGCGGCCTTGAACCAAACTCAGACCATCATCCAAGTGGTCGAGACCCTCAAAGACAACCCCGACTGCAAAGGCATCGAGTCCATCGTCCCCAAGATCCAGATTGCCCAGAAGCAGATGGAAAGCACGCCCGGCGAAGAAGAGCGCACGGATCGCACGGAGAGCATTCCGAACGAAGTAAGCGCCCTTCGCGGTGTCGCCGTCTCCTCGCCCGATCTGAAAGAAGACGTTTTAAAGCTGCTCGCCTCTCGCACCATGGAAGGCGCGGCGCTTTCTTCTGAAATTCCCATGGCGGCCGCCGGACCCGTGGGCGCGGCTGTGGTCGGCGCGCAGGTTCTCCAAACGAAAATGCGCCGGGCGAGCCTCACCGGAATCGAAATGCTGAACCAGGCGATGGCGGTGCTTCCCAGCTACGACCGCTGCCTCATCGGCCGTCCGAGCCAAGGGCTCGCCATGCTCGGCGCCGCCGTGAAACTTTCCGCCGCGTTCGCCTCCTCCGAAGAAGGGGTCGCGAGCAAGATGGGCGATACCATCGCCAATCTCGTGACCATGCTTCGTAACCGCAAGTTCACCAAAGCGCTGCGCAACCTCGACGAGACGCAGTTCTGGCTTTCCATGTCCTGTCTCATGGAGACCACGGCGCAGAGCTACTGCGCGGCTCACGACGCGCGCACCATTTTGAACTACGGCATGAGCCAGATGCAGAACGCGAAGGGCACCACCGGGCAGCCGGGAAACCCGCTCGAAGGCTACTACGTTCTGACTCGCGACATTCCCGTCGTCTCGGAATGGATGCAAAAGATTCAGTTCGGCATCACGCCGAAACTCTCCTCCGACGCGACTTTCAAGAACCGCGTCTGGACGGACGTCACGAGCCTTATCACCGAGACGAACTCACTGCGCGGCTTATACTCGGAGCAGATGCTCACCTACTCGACGCTTCAAGACGTGGCTTCGAAGCGCGCGACTTTAATGAAGCTCATCCGGAGCCTCACCAGCCGGCTCCTCGGTAACGTGGAAGCGGCCGAGCAGCAGCTCAACTTTTTCACCATGACGGTCATCGAGGAAGCGATTCCCTTCAAGCTCATCGGGCTCGACCAGATTCCGCCGGAATGCGCCTCGAACGACAAAGGCCAGTTCATCATGCCCTGGGACGTGTGGATGCAGAACGGCGGTAATTTCCAACCGCAGTTCAAGGATCCGGACGCGCTCGCCAAAGTCATCGGCCAGCAGCTCGAAGAGCTCATCGGCTCCGCCCTCACCAAGGCGAGTCTCTACTTCCAACAGCGCATGATCGTCGACATGCCGAACCTCGTTTCGGAATCGGTCACGAGCCAGACGGTCACCGTGGTGCAGAGCCTGACCCAAATTGAGAAATACTTGGCGTCCCTGGAGAAAAAGATCATCGCGAGCAAGGACGATCTCATCTTGATTCCGAATATCCGCAACACCCGCGCGCGCATCTTGAGAGTGCTGCAGAGCTATCAGGCCGTGCGCGACGTCGTCGCCAAATTGCCCGACGATCCGCTGAAGGAAGACGCGAAAGTCGAGGAAGAGATCAAGGAAGCGTACAAGGCCATCATCGAGAAGGCCTACGAGCAGTTCAATATCTTGCTCCAAAAAGACACCTTCCTCGCCACCCGCCTGGGCACGTTCATTCACTACGACTACGCCATGCGGATCAAAAAAGGCGAGGACATGTCTCGCTACGAAGAAGACGTGCTGAAAGTCAGCGGTAAGGACTTGCTGAACCGGATCCTTCAGGTCAACAGTTCGAACCCCACCATGGCCTTAAACGATCTGTCGGCCGCGCAAGTCGTGAATAAGCGCAACCTCCGGGACTTGGAACAGCTCTTCCGGGAAAGTCTCTATCCCGTCATTGGGGAGCTCGACGGCATCGTGAAGCATTACAAGCCGAATGATTTGGGCCGCCAGATGCTTTTCGCTCAGCGGACTTTCCGGGACAGCTTCAAGTACTCCGGTAGCAATGTGGACTTCAGAGATCCGTTCCAGCTGGGAGTCGCCTACCTCTGGGCTTTCGGAACCACGGTCCAGACGCACTTTCGTCAGCTCATGCCGGCGACTCGTAACTTTCTCTGGTCGGCGTACTTCCCTTTTCAGGTGAACCAGAAGCAGCCGTTCGCCCGCGCCGACGACGAGTTCGGTTCGTTCGATCAGTTTCGCGCGAAGCTCTGTACGCAAACTTTGGGCTTCGAAGACCGCAAGTACTTCGCTCAAGTCTGCCGGGGATCGGAGCTGAAAAGTGCCTTCGATCTCGGCGAACATCCCATGGCGGCACGGTTCGAGCTCAGCGTGAAGTACGACAAGTTCCTAAACGACGACACGCGGTTCGCGCCCGTGAAGAGCGATAGCATCTGCGCGTTCCACAACTACGCGCGCCGAAACCTCGTGTACTGGCTGACGCAGGATTTACCGCAGGCGACCAAGCCGTAGGGTTCGGAGAAGGTCAGTTCTTCAGGGCGTCCCGGAGCTCCTCGTTTTCGAGAATTTCTTCGGTAAGGGTACCGTCGGGATCGCCATGCTGACGGATGTGTTCGCGAAGCTTTACGTTTTCTTGATCGAAGAAGTTGTTAACCGCCGGGCTACCACCCGGGCGTTCGTGATATTTCTGCAGGATCTTCTTTGAAGTCTCTGGCTCGGTGATCTTTTTCAGAAGGCTCGTCGCCTCTTCCTGAGCGATGCGGCGGTCGGACGAAAGCAGGAAAGTAGTGGCCTTCACCACGCCAAAGGAAGCACTCGCGATGGCCATGCCGAAATAGATATTTCGCAAAGTGGAAGCGCCATAATTAAAGCTGGCGCGGCTTCCAAAGGTGGACCAAAGATGCTGGCGAAGCCCACCCGGCTGTTCTTTCTCCGCCAGCCAGAGATCGCGTCCCTGAGCGGTCAGGTGGTATCTCTTCAGCGGATCATAGGTGGGCCAGGCTAGCAGGAAGGGAAATCGCAAGCCGGCTTTCCACCACTGAAACTTCGGAATGGTATCGGCTGGTAAAACAAGGGGCTCTTCGAAGTGCTGATTCCACTCGTGAACGAAGGCGTAATCTCTCTTGGCCGAATTCTCGACCACATCGATGACCTGTTTCGGATAAGAAGCGTTGCTACTGCCGAAAGGGAGACTTCGAATCGGGGAGCGTTGCCGGAGCTCCGCGACTTCAGCCTCGCGTACGGCTTTGGCTAGGAAAAGGAGATTGTCCCTGACTTCGCTCATGGCTTTTGGAGCCTTGTGAGGAAAGTAAAGGGCGAGCCGAGTGGGACTTCGCCGAAAAACCCCTCCCCATTTGAGAGTAGCACCTGGCGCACGTGCCCAGGGCCAGAGAAATTTCTTACCAACCGTTTCCACCGATTGGGAATCACGCAGCTGCTTCAAGGCTTCGCTCAAAAGCGGGCCTTCCCCTTGAATGGCATCGAAGAGCGCGACCTGGCTCTCGAGAGAGGGATGCTCCTTGATCGCTTTGAGAATCGCCACATCTCTCTCGGCGCCCGAGGAAGCGCTCAAAGTCAGCTTCCATCGGGCCAAGGCTTCCGCCGAAGCGTCAAAATCGAAAGCTATTTTAGCGGGAGGGGCGGAAACGTTTTGTTTGGTGGGCGCCGAGCCGGCGAGCTGGCGAGCGGCAGGCGCGCACTCAGGAAGACCGCCGGAATACGCAAAAGGCGCACCAAAAAGGAGGAAGAAGAATAGAATTAGGCTTCTACTTTTCATCGGTTTCAGCGCCGCCGATATCGTACAGGGGTTTGAACCAAAGAAGTTCGGTTTGGGCATTTAACGTAGTGGCTTCGCCCACCGAAATGCCGAAAGGCTCGTAAACGTAAATGTCCGAGCCGAGATAAGGAACGTACTCGTAGCCTTTGGGCCCGGTCCAGGCGAGATGGCTCCCGCTTCCGATGCGCTTATGCATGGAGCCCATCCAAGTCCCGCCGTTTTTGGAGAGGGTGGTCGTCGTGGGCAGCGGAATTTCGACCGCCCATCCCTGGTACAGACCTTCGAGATCGCTCATTTTAACTTTCTTGAAGTTTGAGTGATCGCTAACGAGAAACTCACTTCCGCCGAAGGAAAATTCGAGTTTTCCCTTTTCCTTCTTCTCAATTTGTCCGCCCATGAAAATACTAAGCACCGCTTCCGTTTTCATGGCCTTGCCGTCGGTGACATCCATCCGATGACCGAAGGTCAAGCAGAGACGCCCTTTGAGTCCGGCAGTGACCCATTTGATTCGTAGCAGACCGACTTCGGCTCCAATAAAACAAACGTTATAAGCAGCCACCAGAAGCTTGGTCCCCTTTTCGAAGCCAAAATCTTCCGGTTTCTTTTCCAATTTCTTATGGGCTTTGGCGGCCTCCATCACTTTCGTTCTTTTGTCCGCAATGAGCTTGAGAGCCTTTTCCTTGTCCTCGGAGTCCGGGCGCGCCTTGATCTCCGCTTCCTGGTCGTCGAAGAAGGCAATGACGTCACGATACAGTCCAAGAGCCTCACCCGGGACGAACTCGACCTCATGCTTCAACTTGGGATCGACGACTTCCGGCACTTCGCCTTTTGCCCCATTGAGCCCGTTTTCACTCGGCGCGAGGCCCGTGCGGTCGCCCCCGGGAGCCGCCTTAGCCTCTTCATGAGATTTACCGGTAGCCACCGGGCTGACAGGCTGGCCACGCTCAGAGCCCCCTTTGGGGCCGTCCTGCGCCTGCAGGGTGCTGGCGGCGAGGCAGAGTAGGCACAAGATATGAAGTTTTGAGCGTGTCATGAGTCCCCTATCGTCCATTCCCGAGCTTTGGTTTGATCTCCGTAAATTGTTGCAAATTGCGTTCCCTGCTACCCGAAACGGCGTAGGCACGGCTTTCTTCGCGCACGCATCGAATACAGGCATCGGCTCTGTCCAAGTAGCAACAAGATGTCCACTAATGGAATTATTTCGAGGGTCCAGGCGGACGAGGTTTCTCGATCTTATTGGTTATGACGACGATAAGGATGGGATTATCGACGATTAAAGAGCGCGCGAGGAGGCACCGGCGGTGCCTCTCTCGACTGGAGATAGGCGAATTTCAGAAACTATTTCTTGGGACGAGTCCCACGAATGTCCGAAAGGACTCGGCCAAAACGAGCGAGGATTTCCACTTCCCCGTCCGTGGAGCGAATGTCTTTGACCGTCTGAGTGACGGCTTGAAGCTCCGCTTCGGTGAGGTCCATCCGGAGAGCCGTATCGAAAACTTCCCGGATCTCCTTCAGTTTCTCTTCCCGCGTCACTCTGGTGAAATGCCGGTTGATCACCGAATCTCTCAACCGCTGCAATTCCTTCGTCGCGTCGTGCGGAGCCGCCTTCACAGCGGGTGCTTCTTCCTTTTCCGCGACAGTCTCGGTTTTGAGCTTAGGAAGCGGCACTTCCTCCTCCACGTAGGAGACGGGCACTTTGGTATCAATAGCGGTAAGGGTCATTCTCCCCGCTCTCGAGCGGTCCACAGTCAGCACTAGCGCGAGATGTTCTCCCGTCGGCAGTACCGCCATCGTCATATAATGCTGCTTCGCAAAGCCGGTGGTGGGTTTTCCGCCGTAGACTTCTCGGGCGATCTCCCTAATTTTTTCCATCGGACCAGGCAACTCCGGCTTCGTTTGACCGCCCTCACTTTTAACTATTTTGGTAAAGTTCCGGGCAACGAGCGTTCCCCCAAACTTCTTGCAGGCGGCGGCTCCCACAAAACCACCAGCCGCCAGGCCTGCGGCGAATTCAACGCCGGTAGCCCCGTATCGAGATAGCCCTAGATACTTCTCCCCTTTGCGCCGGAGCTCATCATGAGAAAAGACGCCTTTGAACTCATAGGCGTCAGGATGTTCGTTCTTCTCTCTGCGAAATGCCGAAAATTCGTTATTTAAAGTCGTCTGATTGACGTGGCCGGGCTCCCGGTAAGCCAGCTGCCTTTCCCATCTCGTGACGGCCTCCATGCTGAGGGAGTACTCGCTCTCGCTTTCGCGGCGTGCGATGTTCGAAGGAGCATAAGCGATATCTCTAGCGCCGAACCGAGGCGTATTTCCCACCTTCGCTTGAGCTTCAAAAAAATTTCTCTCCGCAGTCATCGCGGACTCGATTTGCTGATCCGTAACCGTGCCCTTGGACTTCAGATCGTTTAAAACACCGCGGTAGAGCTCGAGATGCTTATCCACCGTTCCCGCGACGGATTGACCGGCTTCCTTGAGAATGGCGCGGTCGACTGTCGCCTCTCTGTTTCCTATCATTTCCACGGCACCTACTCCAGCCGCGAGACCAAGTGTGCCACCGGCGCCCAGCACACAGGTGAGAAAACCGCTCTGTTTGAGTTTCGAATCGTATTTAATCTTCGTAAGGACTTCCATCGTCTCCAAAAGGCTTTTGATGACTTCGTGATCCGAGGTCGAAAAGTATCCGGCGTCGCGCAGCCCATTGCCCTCTTTTTCCAGGCTCTTTCGGACGGCCCCGACACGCTGCTTCAGAACGGTGTAATCCTCTTCGGACAATCCGCCTCTGGTCGCGGACCGATCGCCAATTTCATAGGAGGCTAAAAGCCCATGGTCGTCCTTCGCGGACACCGGCGGACGCTCGCCGCTCAATTGACCCGTTCGTTCGGCCGCAAGAGAGGATTGCATGTCGCTCTCGATGGCATCCTCCAGGAGCTGGAGGTGGGCAATCGCATTCGCCCCGGCGGAGGCTCGCTCCTCAGGGCTCAATCCATCGACCCCACGCTTTATAAGATCCGACATCGCAAACGCGCACACACTACTCATGTGCTTACCGTCATCCGCGAAAAGAAGACGGCTTGGCATCACTAGCGTAGCGATAAGATAGGCTAGCAAAAGAGCGCGCATGGTCTATTTCCCTCCGATGCCGATTTTGGGAATTAGATCCGACGCCCGGACGGGATGCCACTCCACGCCTTTTCTCGCGCTCAAGGGGATGTCTCTATCCAAGATCCGGCGCAACGGGGTCGAACAACCTCCCCATCGAACTAAATTGGTAAGGACTCCCGGCCGAAGGCTCTCATAAAGGTCATCGTACTTGGCCGGATTACGAACCAAGCTGGCGAAAAGCATTAACATGTTCCGCCGCCCGATTTTTTGCAGCGAAGGAAAGAGGTTGACGACGTACTCATCGAGATTCTTTTTGGCCTCGTAATCATTCTTGAGCCACAAATACAGCATGCCTAAATTGTACCCTTTGCGCGGAGTCGCCCTGTTGACGGCTTCCATTATCTCGTCGCGAATCGAATCTCTCATTTGCGGATCTACATTCCTATAAAACTCCGCAAAGTCGCTGGTAGGGTCTCCCGCGGGAAGTTTTTTCACGAACTCGTGAAATTGATCGAGCTGAGTTGCTCTGGCTTCCGTGGCTTTCGCCGCCAGGAGGTTTCTCTCGCCTTGAGTGCTCTCGAAAGCCAATTTCTTTTCCAGCTCCGCTTTGTCGACCTTGGCCTTTGCGTCCGCCTTCCTTTGCTCATCCAGTTCTTTCAGAGTCGCGGGAACCGCTTCCGCGGCGTAAAGGGACGGGTTCTCGGCGGCCCAAACATAGGATCGTTTGTCGGGATACTCCGCTTCCGCCTGGAGATCCTTGGAAGGCCTAAAATGATGGAGATACCCTGGGCCGATAACCTTTTTACTCGTATATTTTCCCCAGTTTTCGGCGGTCGCCGCCCCACGAAGGATCTTGCCGCCCTCCTGCGTATACTCGGGATGCATCGTCCTCAGTTTGAGAACGTTATTATCTCCGTCCAATTTTTCATTGATGATACCGATATTCATCATGATGGGAGTACTCGGGTTTTTAGCCCGTTCGGTATCCACGTAAAGGTTAAGCTGGGTAAGCAAGTCGCCCATCACTTGCCTTACGTGTTCGATGACGACGTTGGGTCCCAATTCCGCGCTGTCCCCTTCCCGGACGAACAAGGCGGGAACATTTTCATGAATGAAGAGGTCGCCGCTGAATTTGACTCCCTCGCTTATCTTCTTGCTCTTCCAATCCTCGTACAAATTCTTCATCGTGGTCGTTGCATGATTTAAGAGAAGCGGAGCCCTGGCGGGACCAATAAAGACAGGCCCCCGCGCTCCCTCGAGTCTTCTTCGGGTAGAGCCTTGAGGTCCATGGGCCGCCGTTTCACTAATCAAGGGCCTAAAGAGGTCCGGGAAATGCTCGCTGAACATTTCGGCAGGCCAGGACGCAAATTCGGGTCTTCTTAAGAGCTCGTCGTACCAGTCAGCATACTCATTCCAGCCTACCTTGCGCCCACTCGCGAGAACGTTGGCAACCCGCTGCTTAATTTCCTGCTCTAACTTGAGCACATTGGTGGTCCACACTACCAGCATGTTGCCGAAGAATTTGCCGTTGGTCGTAACTGAGAAATTCGTCACGGCCTTTCGCACGATTTCTCGGGCGGCCGTGGGATTCATCGCCAGCATCTGGGCGAACTGAATTTTTGAGTCCTTCGAGTTCTTGAGATGCTGGATCCAGTCTTCCGGATTATTTTTGAATCTTTCGAGGCGCTGCGCAAAGTCTTTTGAAAATTCGGCAAGTTTTCCGGCATCCAGCTCGTTATTGACGAAATCCTGGACCGCATGGATCGCCGCGGTGGTTTCCAGAGCATCATCAATCGATCGTTCGTAGTCCTTTTCGAGCTTAATCAGTTCGGCGAGCAAGGCTTCCGTCTGCTTCATCTCATCCCGGTGAACCTGCTGTTCCTTTTTTCCCCACGCCTTTTTGGTCTCGACGCTGTCTTGTACGGCCTTCTTTTCCCTGACAATTCTTGGCTCGAGGTCGGCAAGGTCATGGTCCAGCTTGGTGATGTGCCCGGTGAGAGCGTCGGCCGCCATTTTCCGGAACGCATTGATACTCGCGTTCAAAGACGCTTCTTTTGCCTCGACATAGCCAACCGTGCCTCTTCGAGAGTGGCTGGGATCCGAGGTGAGATCCTTCATCATTTGCTCAAAAAAATCAGGAAGCGTGGGAGAGCCGTTTCGTAGCCGGCGGATCTCATCTTTCTTCCCATGGGTCTCGGCCCAAAGCTCAATTTGTCTGGGGCTAGCGTCCTCAAAGTCCTCGAGAGTTTCTTTAAGAGTTTCCGCCTTTTTCAAGAGGCTCTTGATTTCCGCGTCAGAAGCACTCAACTTCGTTTCCGCCTCCTTGATTTTCTGCTGCAGCTCGGCAGCTTCCTTCAGGAGAGGATCGTGTTCATACTTCGCCTTGAACTTAGCTAGCCTTTGAAACGTATCTTCAATTTCTTTTTTGTGAGATTCAGCCATTTGCTGTTCCTCACCTTCTTCAAACGTGCCTCCAGAAAGGGCACTCCAAAGTTTTTTGGTGAAATTGTTTATTTTGTCGCGGGCGCGTCTGTCCGTCTCGTACTTTTCACGGCGCTTTGTCGCTAATTCTTCATAAGTTCGCTTGAGTCCCTCGGCATCTTTTGCCTCACCAAGGGCGAGAGCGGCTTGCCAGTCATTTACCGCCGTGGCGTACTCTCTAAGATGATCCCGGTACGCTTCATAATTGCCGCCAAATTCGCTCTCATCCCGCTGAACCGGTTTTTCCTTGCCTCTCGGTTTCAGTCTCTTTTCCTGCACCGCGATCCACGTTTCTTTGAGGTGATCGAGGTCCCTATTCAAATCTTTCTCGAGGTCTTTGGACGGGCGCGCGAAATGGGAAGCTTCATCAAACCCGATTACGGCTGAAGTATCCAGGAAAAGCTCAAAGCGCTTGGTGAAGGAAAGCTTGGGGCCATTGATGGCCTCTATTTCCTTGAGGTCTTTGCCGTATTCGTCGACGATCGTGAGGTTCATTTCCTTCGTCGCGGTTCCGTTTTGAATGCCTTTTCGATTCTTGCGGAGAAGGCCGAGCTCTTCTCGCCATTTGATGAAATCCTTGAGCATCGCCGATTTACCGCCACCGGTGATGCCGCCAACTTGCAAAAAGTTCAGATCTTGCGTGATTTCCTCACGAGAGACCAAGTCGAAAAGCGGCTTCATGAAAAAATCGATTTCCTGGCGGATCGGCTCATTGAGAAGAGGAGACATGATGTAGTCTTCATGCCCTAGATATTTGTTTACCATTCGCCGTCTGAGCTCATTGACCTTGATGGTGATTTTGGCTTTGAGCTCCGAGTCCGCATCGATGGTGCTGGATTGATTGGAATCAGTCTTCGGCGGCTCCGCCCAAGCGGAGTGCGCCACGAGCAAGAACAGTAGCGTCGGCGCGACAAATCGAAATTTTAGAGTCTGAGCTCCAAACATGGAATAAGCCCCGGGAAAATATTCGTTTCAATTTAGTGCTTAGCGAAGAATGATTTTGCAAGGCTTGTGCCCACCACCAGACCACAGCGTACGTGCCTGAACGGCTACGGGATTTCCGGGCCGTCCACCTCGGTGTGTACATTCTTTGACTAACAGAATACGAACAGGGTCGTGTTCTCGCGGTCTAACTCTTTGAAGTTTCATTTGTATTCACAGACTGTCCGGTTTTTGATCAGTCGTTTCTTTATGTAACCTACTGAAATTCAATGAAGAAAGCGTGGAGAAGGATCCGCGGACGTGGTTTTTTGGGGATCAGGAGCGTTTAAATTTTAGGAGAGTATTCTAGAACCCGCCGAACCCGCTGCCCCAGGGGAGGCTGTTGTTCTGGCGGCTGCGGCGCGGACCGTCGTAGAGGAACGCATAGAGGTCCGGCGGCAGACCGTCCCAGGAGGGACGAGGGAACTTAATCATCGGACTCTCGCCCTCTTCCTCGCCCATGGTCCGAAAATAATGAGTCGCTTTTAGCGCGTCCCTCAAATAATTTTCGGCCCCTTCGAGACTCCATTCGTACTCTTTTTCCATGATCGTTTCGCCGGCTTTTTCGAACGCAGCCAGCTCCATGGGACTCATATTCAGCTCGCGAGCGATGGCGAAATCCCGCCTTATCACGGCTTCGATTTCAGCGCGGGTCGCGAACTTTTGCGTTATCCAGCTCTCCACGTCGCCCTTGGTCAGGAGCTTTTTGGTGTCCAGCCGCTGCTCCATGCGATTGATCACGCGCTCGGGACTTCGGAAATCAGAGATAGTAGGAACATAGATCGATGAGGTGTCCTGAGGGTACTCGAACCGGCCTCGGCGCGCGTCCTCTTCTTTTTGCCTCTTGTCTCGCGCGTCCGCAAGACGCCGCCGTTCCTTTTTGATGTCGATGAGGGTATGCCGAAGCCATCTTAGCTCTTCATAGCTATGGATCTCGCCGACGGTTTTTGCCCATATTTTCAACTCCGCGGGCGTGAGCTTGAGACTGGTTGCCTCCGAAAAAGTTTGGTCAATGAGATCACTGGGCGCTTGAAACTCTTCGCCGACGTGACTGGTGAAACGGTGAGTGATGAGCTTCCGTTTGAGGAGTCCCAATTCGACGTCCGCCGACACATGGGGCTCCGCCGGCGGGGGATCGTAGTCCATAACGATTGGCTCCCCTTTGGGAACCGCGGGAGAAAAGCTTAGCCCGGTAAGTCTCACCTTGGGGATACGGCCGGTCCGATCAATTTCCAATAGGAGCGTGGAATACGTTCCGTCGGGATTCTCGCTGTCGAGCCAAACCGTCTCTTTCGCGAAGCCGGGCTTTTCCCGCTCGACGGCGCGATCGACTACCCCGGCAAGCGCGGTGTGGATCTTTTTCAAGGCGGGAGATACTTCGGTCGGCACTACTTTTTCAAAACCCGGCAACCCTATTCGTTCCGCAATCTGGGTGCACGATAAGGCCCCGGTCACTCCGCCCAGTAGGAGGGAAGGAACCGATAGATAAGTCGTCATTCGTTCGTAGTTCGCATGAGCGCTATCTGCACCCAAACGTATGAGCTCGTCTTCGTTCAGGAGGCCATTTCTCTTGGGAGTGCCGTATTTATTGTAGTTCTCGTCGTTATGAGATTCGGCCAGCTCCTTTTTCATGTCCAATCTTCCGGGCGTCTCGGTCGTGGAGTAGGTGCTTACCGGTGCCCGGCTGTAAGCGGCCAGATCACGGGCCCTGTCCAAAAACTCAGCTTTCGACACGCCCTTCAGAGCCTCATAGTCGGTAAATCGATTGTGGTAAGCGAAGGGGCGCTTGTCTGCTTTTTCTTTGCCCACGACGCTAGCCGAGTACTCCTTAATCCACTTCTCGCCGTCCGGCATCTCTTTGACGGCCAGCCGCAAGCGTTCCAGGTGACCTTTTTCATCCCGAACCGTCGTCGCCAAAACCTCCTTCTGGATTTCATCCGCGGGCCTGGCATTGGGATTGTTGTAACGTCTAATTCCAGACATCAAGAAATAGCCCGCGCCGGCTGAGAGCGCGGTACACCATCGATTCCACTTGGTTCTATTTTGCTGGCGCTCATCCAGGTCTTTTGCGTTTCTTAGTCTTTCGCCTTTCTCAAAAAAATCTCGGATCGACTCAGGTGTTTCTTTCTCCAAGCTCGTCTCGAAAAACTTGAAATCGACCACTTGGGGACTCGAAGTATGCAACTGTTCGGCAAGTCTCGAAAGTCTAGCTCTTAGCCGATCGAAATCGCGCGTTTGCATCGCGTGGTCGGAACCCTCGTAGTCTCCCGTGTGATAGGTGACTTTCGAGCCCTCGGCTCCCTCCTCTAAAGGAGGAGCCCGCATTTGGCTGGACGCACCCAGCGTAACATCCTGAGCCCCCAGCGTGGCCTTCTCCTCGGCGTTAATGAGGGACTCGAGGTGCTTCATGAATTGGTAGGCCGCAGGATAGTTGCTATGAGAAGGATCAGCGCGTTTCACGACCTTGGCCAGCGCGGCACAGCACTCTCCCACCGAACAAACTGCGGAATCACCAAGGGCAAGGGAGCCCATAGTGATGCCGAAAATCAGGAAGAATATGTTAAATGGCCGATTCAATCTCCCCTGCCCCCTAAAAAAATCGAGTCCCCTGTATTCCCATGCAAAACACAGGCTAAGTTCCAGCCGGGATTTTTTCTCCGTATTCTGTTCGTCCACGCCCAGTCTTTGGACAGCCCGCCGATTCGAAAGCGTGCAAACTCACGATTTACGGGCGCTTTCCGCCGTTTGTCGCGACGCCTCAGGCGCACGCTCTGAACTACCGATAAGTCTCCGTGCTTCCCCCACGCCAAAAGTCCGTGAAAAACACTCCCTGGTACGGTGCAGCCAGCCTGCCTCCTTGGCGAGCCGCCGGGCTAACTTTGGCGTTCACCTCATTGTGGGTTCTGTTTTCCCTGACTCCGCTCGCGGAGTGGCTGAATTTACGCATCGAGACCCGACTCGATTTCCGCCTGCGCCAGATGGTCGGCCTCGCGCCGCGGCTCCACCCGAAGCTGAAGATTTTCGCGGTCGATCCGGCGGCACTCGCCGCGGGAGACTTGGAGTACGTTCCTTTTTCCCTCTGGACGTCTCTCTTGAAGAGTCTGGGAGAGATGAAACCGAAAGCGATCTTGGTGGACAAGATCCACGCCCCGCGCACGACCGACGCCGCTCAGCTGAACCTCTTTCTTCGCGGCCCCCATCCCTACGGCGGAGTCACCTGGTCTGCGACCGAGCGAGAAGACTGGACTAGATTGCCTAATGACTGCTGCGGTTTTACGTCCGTCCTTGGCGCGACCAAAACGGGGACCACCCGCAAGGGGAGTTACCTCTATGGCCCAAGCCTTTCCCTGCTCCCGGGATTCAAACGGCTCGGGCACACCGGCTTTCGCAGCGACGGGTACCTCGATCTGGTTTTGCGGCAACCCGGGGATTTGCTCATCCCGCACTGGTCGGTTCAATTTGCGGAGCCCTTGGTTTGGAGCCACGGCCGAGTGCTTGCCGCCGGCAAGGAGATCCCGCGCGACCGAAAAGGCCGCTCCCTTCCCAACTATCCGAAACCTGAAGTGACGGCGAGTACCGTACATAGCCTTCTGCCGCTTTTGCAGCGGGTCTTGAAGCAAGAGCCTGTCACCGGCATCGAGGAAGGCGACGTGGTCGTGATCATGAACCACGCCTCCGAAGGAGATTTACCGACGATAGAAAGCCCTGTCGGCACTATTCCCGCGTTCTACGCCTCGCTCGCGATGACCAACGATGTGCTCACGGGGAAGTTTCTCAAAACCGTATCCCTTCCCGAGCTCTGGATCGCGCTGGGTTGTTTTGTGGGCGCCTGGCTCGGCTTCGTCTACTCGGCGGCGCCCCTGACGTCTTATATGATCTCGGCGCTCGGCCTCATTTCACTGGCGGGGCTACTCGCCTTCGCTTTCGCCGGCACTTTATTTCCGTGGCTACTCACCGCGAGCGGCTGCGGGCTTTGTGGCACTCTCGTCTTTCTCGAGAAAACCCGTCAGCAAGGCAGACTGCTTCGCAAGGTGCGGGGATCGCTGGAGGGCTGCCTTCCGAAGCCGGTGCTGGAAAGCATTCTGGAGAATCCAGCGACGCTCGATCTGACGCCCTCGACGCAAATCATTACCGTGATGTGCGTCGACATCCTGGGTTTTTCATTAAACGCCGAGCGCGAGTCGCCCCAAGGCGCGTTTCGCGTGCTTCGCCAAAGCATGGAAATTCTCACTCCCATCCTCCACCGACACGGGGGCATTCTCGACCGCACGACGGGCGACGGTATCATCTGCTTTTTCGGCTACCGTTACGGCGAAGGCGGGAAGGTCGACTTGAATCACGCCGAGTCGGCCGTCCGCTGCGCCCTCGAAATGCAACGGAGCCTGCTCGCCCAAAATGGGCGCAACTTCGCCCTAGGCTACGCGGTTTATCCGCTTCGCATCGGCGTGCATACCGATCGCGTCCACGTGGGCGACGCGGGCGCCACCGACCGTATCGAGATCGCGGTTTTAGGCAGCGGCGTGAACTTCGCCCAAAAGCTCAAGGCGGCGTGCGAGCCCTATCGGGTTCAGATTAGCTCCAGCACCCGCGACAGATTGCACGGTCTGTCGACGGAAATGCCGGGGCTTCACCAAAAATTCGTGCCGGCCGGGGATCGGGACGAGCTTTTCGACGCCTTCGAGATCAATCCGTTCTTCGAGGCGCCCGTGAAATTAGAGAGCTCTCTCGACCATTATCGAAAAGGCGCCGAGCTGACCCGCCTGGAAGCGCGCTGGCCCATCGATTCGGTGGGCTGGATCTTTGCGGAATGCCAGTGGGGAAAAGGCGATGTCATCAACTTCTCCCGAGGGGGGCTCGCCCTTCGCCTTCCGCAATACTACGGGCTCGGCGTGACGTTTAATCTGAAGCTCAACTCCGGCAACGGAAAGCTGGCCGAAGCATGCCGCGAAATTGGCCTCCCGGTCCTTGCCGCCGAAGTCCGCTGGGGAAAGCCCGATCCGTCGGGTTACCTACACGGCATCGCTTTCAAGAATCTTTCCGTCGAGCAGAAGGAAAAGCTTTTCGAAGCCATCCACTCGCTCCACCTCACCCAGCCCGTTGCGAAAACGCATGCCGCCTAAGCGAAACTGACCCGGCCGCCGAGCCGCGTCGGGTGCTCCTGCGCATGCGCCGCGATCACTCGGCGGACTTCGCGGAGATTGCCCTTCATGCACTTCTTCCAAAAACTATGGCCGAAGGGAAGCCAGCGGCTTCCCACGCCGATGAAAAAGCGAAGCCGTTTCAGCGCCATTTCCTCAGGTCCCCCGTACTGCTCCAGATAATCCACCATGGCGAGGCACGCGCGGTAGTACTCCCGGCCCTCTGCTTCCGGGGTTTCCGGTGGCAATTCGCCCTCTCGGCCCCACGGCGACTCTTCATGTCCCAAGCGGTGCGCGATCTGCCACAGAATCCATGGGCGGGCGGTCGCCGCGCGCGCGATCATCGCGCCGTCGGCGCCGAACTCGCGCACTACCTTAATAGCGTCATCCGCGGTTTGAATGTCGCCGTTACCGACGATGGGAATCTGTCTCGCCCGGGCGATGTCTCCGACGACGGCCCAGTTGGCCTCTCCGTGATGTTTTTGCCCACGAGGCCGGGCATGAATCGTCATCCAGTCGGCGCCCGCATCCTCCAAGGCTGCGGTGAAATCGGAAAGATAGGCCAGGTCGTCTTCTTCTCCGGGGCTCGAGCGCAGCTTCACGCTCACAGGTACGGGAGAATGCTTTTTAGTGATGCCGACGACGTCGGCCGCGTACTTTCGGTCCCCCATGAGCTTCACGCCCCAGTTGTGTCGGAGCGAATGGGTCACCGGACAGCCCATATTGATGTCGATGCCCCAGGGCTCAAGTGGCATGAGCTTTTCGATGCTCGGCGCGATGAACTTCTCTTCGTTGCCGAGAATTTGCGGGATGAAGGGCTTCTCCCCTCCCCAGGCGGTTTTGAGGGAATCCGCCGATTCGAGCTTTTCCTGAGGCAAAAGCCTCGTGGAAAGCATCTCGGTGAAAACCAGGGGCTTTAAGTTGCGAGGGGTATAGCTCCGCACCAGCTCGCGGAACGCGACATGGCTCAGCCCCACCATGGGGGCGACGAGGAAGGGGAAATCAATCCCAAGCCGGTTGAGCCGCGTCTCTATCACGGCCGTAACCTGCCACGAGTCGGGAGCTTATGCCGCTTTTTTCTTACGGCTGGAGAGGCCTTCGACAATCTCTTTCAAGATGTTCGGAAGGCTCATCCCTAAGCGGAAGGACGGGTAATGAGCGCGGAACTTGCTCATGTCCGAGTAGTAGCAAATGTGGTCACCCTTACGAGCCTGGTCCACATAGGTGGTGTTCACTTTGACGCCGAACTCGGCCTTCAAGGTGTTCACCACTTCGAGTAGCGAGGCGCTGTTCTCGAAGCCGCCGCCAAGGTTATAGACTTCGCCCGGGCGCGGGTTCTTGCGGAACAGCTCACAGGCTTGGAGCACGTCCGACGAGTGAATCTGGTCGCGGACCTGCTTACCTTTGTAGCCGAAGATGGAATAGGTCTTGTGCTCGATGCCGCACAAGATGATGTAGTTCAGAAATCCGTGGAGTTCGACGCCCGCGTGGCGCGATCCGGTGAGACAGCCGCCGCGCAGGATGCCGACGTTCAAGCCGAAGTACCTGCCGTACTCCTGGCAGAGAATGTCGGCCGAAAGCTTGGAAGCGCCAAAGAGGGAGTGCAAGCAGCGATCGACGGAAAGCGTTTCATCGATGCCCTTTCCTTTCATCGGGCTCTTGTACTCGTAGCGCGTCGCCGCCTCACTCATGGGGAGGAAGTTGGGCGCGTCGCCGTACACCTTATTGGTGCTCATGAACACGAACACGGCTTTGGGCGCGAACTGGCGCATCCCTTCCAGGAGATTCAAGGTCGCCATGGCGTTGACTTCAAAATCGGTGAAAGGCTCGCGAGCCGCCCAATCGTGGGAGGGCTGGCTGGCCGCGTGGAGAATGAAATCGGGCTGAAACTCGCGGAGGCAGCGGAAGACTTCCGCGCGGTCCCGGATGTCGAAAGCTTGGTGCTTGTAATTGGTGTAGCTTCTGAGGAGCTGCTCCCGCGTTCCCGTCGTATCTCCGCCAGGGCCGAAGAAGTACTGCCGCAGGTTATTGTCGATCCCGCACACTTCATGACGCTGCGAAGCGTAAAAGATGACCGCTTCCGAACCAATCAAACCGCAGCTTCCCGTGATCAAGACTCTCATTTCGTTCCCCTTTGCTGCCTGATTTATCGGCAGGAAAAACAGATTCATTGAGAGATTGTGCGGATTAGGTTCGAAGCGGACTGATGCATTGAGTCGCGAGGGAAAGCGCTTAAAAAACAAAGGCCCGGCCCGCCCACTACGGCGGCCCGGGCCCTCTATAAGAGTGGTTGCCCGTGAAGGGCGCTCACCTTAGCCGGACTTTTTCTTGGACTTGGCCTTCTTCGTGGTCTTCGTCTTCGTGGCCGAAGACGCATCGAGGGTCGGAGACTTCGTCTCGACCTTGGCTTCGTCCGTCTTCACGGTCTCGGTCGCCGCCGTGGTAGGCGTCGTCTCGGTGGTGGTCTCAGAAGCCTTTTCCGTCGTGGCGGTCGTCGTCGTCTCGTTGCTCGAGCAGGCGGCCAAGAAGAAAAGGGTAGCAAGAATCGTTAGCAAGTTTTTCATCGAATACTCCAGATGCACTTAAAGCGAAGCTCTTTCACAATCCGAACCCGGTCTTCCTAAGGCAGAGCTTCTTAGCCTCGAGTCCGGACACGTACTTTCGCGCTGCCGCACTTTAACTCATGATTTCCCAACATTTCAAACGCGAAACGGGGGAAAAACCGCTTAGAGAGAATCGATGAAATTGCTCTCCACCCGGCGAAACGCCCGGATGCCGGCGAGCAAAAAGGCCAAGGTAAGCCCCAAAGAGCACCCTAAAGCGTGCCAGCCGACGAGACCGCGCCCGAAAAGGCCGTGACGAAAGGCCTCGACCACGGGGCTCAAGGGGTTCACGTAGAGCCACCACCAGCAAGAAGCCGGCAAAGAGGTGGCGGGATAAATCACCGGCGTGCCGTACATGATGAGGGGAATGACGAAGCCGATGAGATTTTGAAAGTCGCGATGGCGCACGGTCATCGCCGCGCTATAGAGCCCGGCCCCGAGACTGAGTAGCGCGATCTGAAGCATCAGAAACGGAAGGGCCAAAAGCCAAACGGTAGGAGCGATGCCCTTCGTCTCTCCCAGAAAATAGAGGGCGCCGTAAAAAGTGGCGACGAGTCCCAGCTGAAGTAACACCGTGAACAGCCGGGAGATGACCACCGAGAGTGGAAGCATCAGACGCGGAAAATAAACTTTCGACAAAAGCGGCGCGTGACTCCGCAAGCAATCCCCAACGCTTTCGAAAGACTGGTAGAAATAATTCCAGACCACCAGCCCCGAGAGATAAAAGAGCACCGGCGGAACTTCATCGGTGCTGACTTTCGCCACTTTATGAAAGACCACGCAAAAGGTCAGCGTCATCAAGAGCGGCTGAAGCAAGAACCAAAGCGGTCCGAAAAGATTCTGACGGTACTTGTAGAGAAAGTCCCGGCGAACGAAGCTGTAGAGCAGCTCGCGTCGCTCCCAGATTTCGCGCACCTCCAGCGAGCCGAAAGCGTCCGTGTCCTCGCCCAGGATTTGTATGTCATCGGAAGTCATGAAAGGTATTTGAACCAGTCTTCGGTCGCTTTCGCGATGGAGTCCGGCGTCCAAACGGGCGCGTCTTTCCAAAGCTCGATCTGATGCAAGAGCTCCCTCACTCCGTCGTCAAAAGCGACCTTCGGTTTCCAGCCGAGCGCGCTCTCTATTTTTTTAATGTCGGCGAAAGTGCAATCGGGCTCACCCGGCCGCTTGGGAATGTGGATAACCGCTCCGCCGAGAATTTCCACGAGATGATTCACCGAGTGCGTGCCGCCGCTACCGACGTTGAAAATCTCTCCCGTGAAAGAGGAGTTCGCGGCGGTCATCAGCGCATCGACGATGTCGGTGACGTAGGTGAAGTCGCGGGTCTGGGTGCCGTCGCCGACCACGGTGAGCGGCTGGCCATGTAATTTCTGCGAGAGGAAAACTCCGAATACGGCGCCGTAAGTCCCGGAAGTGCGCGCGCGCGAGCCGAACACGTTGAAGAAACGAAGCGACAGCGCCGGCATGCCGTACACCTGCGCCCAATGCAAAACCAAGCACTCACCTAAGTATTTGGTCAGCGCGTAAGGATACTGCGGAGAAATCGGAGACGTCTCGGGCGTCGGGTATTTTTCGGGAATGCCGTAGCAGGAAGACGACGCCGCGTAGAGAAACCGTTTCACGCCGTGCTCACGCGCCGCCTCGAGCACCGCAAGCGTCCCATCCACATTCGCGCGGTGATACAACACCGGCATCTGAATCGAAGGAACGATGTCGGCCCGCGCCGCCAAGTGAAACACCCGCTCCGCCCCCGCAAAATGCGGACGAATGGCGTCCAACTCCGCGACATCCGCTTTTACGAAAGTAACCTCCCTGCTTTGCCGATGCGCGTCGAGATTCGCGAGCCGGCCCACGGAAAGGTCATCGATGACGGTAACGGAGTCACCGCGCCGCACGCAGGCATCAACGAGATGGCTGCCAATGAAGCCTGCTCCTCCGGTAACGACGACTTTCATAGGCTTAATATCCCACAGCCGTGAAGGCATGGGAACGGGCCGGTCACTGGTTGCTAGATGCTG
>JAYUGC010000193.1:0-45778 GCA_043767805.1 Pseudomonadota bacterium
GATTATTGGGTGGCCACTGGCGCTCAGCCGTCCGAGTCTTTGAAGAATCGGCTTAAGGCGTGGCGGAAACAAAACCCCACTGCCCCGGTTCAGACGACCGCCCCCGCGGATAAGAAAAAAGCCAAGGAAGCGTAATCCACGCCGCCCTGGTTTTTTGCAGCTTTTGTCACACAGAAGGAGAGGGTTGTGGAAGAACTCAGAAATTTAGTCGAAGTGATGGCGAAAGCCCTAGTCGACTTCCCTGATCGAGTGACGGTTGCTGAAGTGGAAGGCGAGCAGACCACGGTGATTGAGCTCAAGGTTGCCAAAGAGGACCTCGGCAAGATCATTGGCAAAGAAGGTCGCACGGCTCGCTCGTTGAGAACGATTCTCGCGGCCGTATCGACTAAGCTTCGCAAGCGGTCGGTACTCGAAATCCTCGAGTAGCGTCCCTTCCCTTAGCCTAATTTTCAGCCTCGGCTAATTCATCCCGTAGGTCTGCGCTTTTTGGGCGGACTCATCTAGTATTTCTCCTGGCTTTTGAAGTACACGTTGGTCGCATGAATCTGGTTCGCGTTGGAAAGATAGGGCGTCCCCACAGCTTTAAGGGCATGT
The DNA here is from genome assembly GCA_043767805.1 of Pseudomonadota bacterium. GTDB lineage: Bacteria > Bdellovibrionota > FAC87 > UBA2466 > UBA2466 > CAZZHG01. The sequence goes on from JAYUGC010000193.1 coordinate 595, forward strand.
TCGTGGTCCAGGACCACAGTGGGGAAGAGTCCGTGCTCAAAGGCGCGAAGCTCGTCTGGATAGGCGCGACCCCCGAGACCGCCGAGTCCTTTTCCGTCGAAAGCGTGAAATGGGCCGGCCAAGGCTGGCTGCTTAAGCTCAAAGGGGTCGACTCAGACGTTTGGGTAAAAGCCAAAGTGCACCAGCTCCTTTTTCTCGATAAAGAGGCCTTTCCTAAGCCTCCCGGGGGCGAGTACTACGTGGCCGATCTCATCGGCTTTGCCGTGATAGACGCCGAAAGCAACGAGACCATCGGCACCTTCATTGGATCCGAGTCGCTTCCGCCCGGCATGGGCCCCGACCGTTGGTGGTTCAAAATCGGCGATAGAGAGCTCGCCGTCCCGGCCATCGCGAGCTTCGTGGAAGCCGTCGACACGGCCGCCCGCGCCATTACCGTGCGCGGGCTGAAGGACATGCCTTGATTCAGTTTCACTTCATCACGCTATTTCCGGAGACCATCGAGGTCTGGCTCAATACGAGCATTCCCGGACGAGCGCGCGAAGCCGGGCTCTTTGATTTCTCGACTCTGCAACTCAGAGATTTCGCCAAAGACACGCACCGTACTGTAGACGACGTCGCCTACGGCGGGGGCGGCGGTATGGTTCTGAAAATCGAGCCGCTCGCCGACGCGGTGGAATCCTTGTGGACAAAGCACGGCCGCGAAAACTGCCATACGATTTACTTTTCTCCCGCGGGAAAACGGCTGAATCAGCCTCTGCTCGACGAGCTTCACCCCGCGCGAGGAAGAAAGAGCCACTTCATTTTGATTTGCGGCCATTACGAAGGGGTCGACGAGCGCTTCATCGAGACGTGGGTAGATACCGAGGTCTCCCTCGGCGATTTCGTCGTGACCGGAGGGGAATTGCCCGCCCTTTGCCTGACCGACGCGCTCATTCGCCAGCAAGACGGCGTGCTGGGGTATGAGGACGCTTCCAAGGAAGAATCCTTCCGATTGAAAGCGCCCGAAACGGCGACACCGCTCCTCGAATATCCGCAGTACACGCGTCCCGCGGAGTTCCGCGGTCAAAAAGTTCCCGACGTTCTCCTCAGCGGCAATCATGAGAAGGTCCGGCAGTGGCGCCTCGATCAGGCTCGCCAGCGCACTCGCCTTCGCCGGCCAGACCTCCTTCCGCGCTGAGTTTCCTATCTCCGCGTGTCCGCGCTATGCTGTGAAGGGCGTGCTCAAAGCTCTCGTTATTCCGATTCCCTCGAGACCATCGCCTCCGCTTTGCGAAAGCGGGCAAGCGCGAAGGCCTCCGCCGGGCGCGGGAGACACCGCCGACGATGCCCTTTTTGAAAAGCGGATTCGCTTTGGCGAGAGGGACTCGAACTCGGGCTTCATCATCACGAACCTGAGCCTTCAGCCCGACGAGGGCTTTCTCTCCGGAGTCAGAACGAGGTTGCGCGCCCTGTCCGCCCCTCCCCGCTCGAAATCGGCGCGCGAGGACGCGGACTCCACGTGGATGAGGCTTCACTACACTTTGGAGAGCGTGACCGCCTCCTCCCAGGAAACCCTTCTCGGCCACCTCGCCTTGCTCCACACCAACGCTTGCGGCGTCAACATGGGAAAGGTGAAGGGGGATCGGTGATTTTGACAAACCGGACACCGGCGCCATAATCGAAAACCCATGAGCACTTACGACGCCCTTAAAATCCTGGACTTCGATCACCTGGAGTTCGCCGTCGCCGATCTCGATCGGGCTGGCCAGCTCTACCAGCGACTGGGCTTTCAGAAGGTGGGGAGCCGAGAGCTCCGCGAAAGGCAGCTGAAGTCTCACCTCTTCGTGCAAGGCAATGTCCGTATCGTTCTGAGTCAATGCGCGGACACCAAAGATCCCGTCTTTCAGTTCGTGAAAACTCATGGCGACGGGGTCATCAGCGTCGCTTTTTTGTGCGAGGACGCCGTCTCGGCGCTGGAAATCGCCACGAACCGGGGCGCGGAAGTCGTGACCCCGCCCAAAGCGTTTCAAAGAGATTTCGGAGAAGTCCAATCCGCCTCGATCAAAGCTTTTGGCGACGTCCAGCACACCTTTCTATCGAGAAAAGGAGCGCTCTTTGCGGAAGGCTTCGAAGGCCCCTGCCAAACGGGCACCCCTGGGTTCGGCTTCACGCGCATCGACCACATCACGAACAATCTCGAAAAAGGAAAACTCGATGTCTGGGTCGAGTACTACGAGAAGATTTTCGGCCTCAAAAACGTCCGCTTCTTCGATATTCATACGCAGCGAACGGGCCTTTATTCGAAAGTCATGCAGAGCCCGGACGGAGTCATCAAGCTGCCTCTGAACGAGCCCATCGAAGACACGTCGCAGATTCAAGAGTTCATCGACATCAACCATGGACCCGGCGTGCAGCACGTGGCTTTGGCGACCCAAGACATCGTTGGCACCTTACGGATGCTCCGTAAGGAATGCCTGAAGTTCCTGGAAGTGCCGGCGACCTATTACGAACAGATTCCTAAACGCATTCCCAATGTGACCGAGAACCTTGCCGAGCTCCAAGAACTAGGCATCCTGGTGGACGGAAGCGAGAAAGGTTATCTGCTGCAGATTTTCTCCGAGAACGTCGTGGGGCCGTTCTTCTTTGAAGTCATTCAACGCAAAGGCGACGAAGGTTTTGGCGAAGGCAACTTCACCGCGCTTTTTGAAGCCATTGAGCGGGACCAGATCCGCCGCGGCGTTTTGAAAGCCTAGTCGTACTCTTTCACCGAAACCTGCAGCGACATCCTTAAAGGAATCTCCTGCCCGGGAACCCAATCGGAGGCTTTGATTTTCGTTTGGCCCACGACGACGGGGTAACTCCGAGGAATGCCTTGGGCGTTCCGATCCCAAACCTTTGCCTTAATCTCGATGGAAGCGTCTCCCGCGGGAGGTTCCCAGTCGTCCAAAGAAAGATTTTTCCAAGCGAGCGGCCCGGCGGCGATTCGGCGCTCGGCCGAGCCATTTGAAACCGTGATTTCCAGCTGAATCACCCGCGCTAGAAACCGCTCCCATCTAGCCCCTGGCTCTTTCAGGGTCTGTGGAAATCGAAGCCGTACCTGAGCCGACCCTGGCTCTTTGGAGGCTTCCTGGCAGCTGCTTATAAGGGCGAGAACGAGGAAAAGAAGAACGCGGCTCATGGGAGGCCGAGCGAGCAAGGCGTGGACCAAGCCACGAGGCTCAGACTTCCTGAGCTCGGAGCCGGGAGCCGGTTCCCCTCGACCGAAACCTGGCCTCAGGTCGTGGAGAACTCGCCGCTCGGCGGAATCGGGAGCGGAGTCACCTTGAGAAGGTGGGGTTTCGGCTCGGGGAAATGCTGGGCCCGAATCTCGCCGTAGCGGAGTCTCAGGGCGTAGGGCCCCCCTCTTAGGAACTCGTAGGTTTCAGGGCACGAGGTTATCGCGAGGAAACGGTCGGTGAGCTCGCTTACCTTTCGGTCAAACTCGCGGGGGTTACCGTGGAGAGGCGAGCGTCCTTTGAAGCGCCTCAGGTCTCCATTGAAAGACGGATCGATATGGAAGAGCTCGTGGACCACCGTCTCGACTTTCTGCCTGAGAGAAAGCCCGAAGAACCGAGGGAGCATGAAATACATGTAATAGAGGAACTCCCGCCCCTCGTGCTCCTGAGCCGGCATGGCCCAGTGATAGAGACTTTGGCCTTCCCGCTTTAATTCGACCGGCACGCCGTTGCGGTAACGGAGGGGCACCACATAGGCCAAAACTCCCCCGCGGTTTCGGGAGCGATTAAAAGAAGCACTGACTCTTATGCGCATCGCGTCTACCGACCGGAATTCGCCCAAATGGGACGTAATCTCACCGATTAACTGCGTCATCCGTACATTGAAATCGAGGCCTTCCGTCATCGCTTGTGGTGAGTTAATCATGCCTGAAAGGCCATGCCCATGGCCTCTGACAACGATGTTAACCTCCGAAAATGGTTTGCCAAACCCCGAAAAAATGACGTTGACACGGGTGGTGCCTCATAGGAAAAGAGGGGGTCCCGAAATCCCTCGGTAGCATAAGTTCAAAACGGTTTTATCGGAGAGTTTGGTAAATGTCTTTTGAAAATCAGGGAGTTGGAGAGCAAGTGGTGACGCCAGCTAAGAATCGTCCAGTGGCTAAAGAGAGTTCCAGAAAAGGGCTTCTCAGCCCCAAGCCAAAGTTTGCTTTGGCCGACCTCCCCGAGCTTCCTGAAAAAGATGACAATCTAGACACGGGAATGGGTGCCCTTAAAGAAAATGGCATGACGTTCACGGAGCTTCTGGAGACCAGCTCCAAGGGCGCGAAGTTCGCCGAAGGCGAAGTCGTCGAAGGTCACGTCGTGAGCGTTGACTCCGACTACATCACCATCGACATCGGATACAAATCCGAAGGTCAGGTTTACGCCTCTGAGTTTTACGACAACACCGGCAAGCTCACCATCGAAGCCGGTGACGCCGTTCTCGTCTACATCGAGAAAATCGAGGACGACGAAGGCCGCTTGATTCTCTCCAAGGAAAAGGCGGACGTCCTCCGCGCTTGGGACGAGATCAGCGAAGCCTGTGAAAAAGACGAGCTCGTCGAAGGTACGGTCGTCGCGAAGGTCAAGGGTGGTCTCTCCGTCGATATCGGCGTGAAGGCGTTCCTCCCCGGCTCGCAAGTCGACCTCCGCCCCACGAAGAACCTCGACCAGTTCATCGGCAAGACTTTCAAGTTCAAGATCATCAAGTTCAACAAGAAGCGGGGCAACATCGTGCTCTCCCGCCGCCTTCTCCTCATGGAAGAGCGCGCGCGCCTCAAGGAACAAACCCTCTCCAAGATCGAAGAGGGAATGGTCACCGAAGGTATCATCAAGAACCTCACCGAGTACGGTGCGTTCATCGACCTGGGCGGCCTCGATGGTCTTCTCCACATCACCGACATGTCTTGGGGACGCATCAAGCATCCTTCCGAGCTGTTTCACGTCGGCGACAAGATTGAAGTCAAAATTCTCAAGTACGACGAAGAAAAAGAACGCGTCAGCTTGGGCTACAAGCAGCTTCAGAACGATCCCTGGAACACCGTGGAAGAACGTTACACGGTCGGCCAGCGCGTGAAGGGCAAAGTCGTGAGCCTTACGGATTACGGCGCCTTCATCGAGCTCGAGCCGGGCATCGAAGGCCTCGTGCATGTTTCCGAGATGTCTTGGACCCAACGGGTTAAGCATCCGTCCAAGCTCGTGAACGAGAAGGACGTCGTCGAAGCCGTCGTGCTCGATGTGGATACGGCGAACCGCCGCATCTCTCTCGGCATGAAGCAGATCGAGCCGAATCCTTGGGACCTCCTCGCGGAGAAGTATCCCGTCGGCACGAAGATCAAGGGCGTGGTCAAGAACACCACGGACTTCGGTATCTTCGTCGGAGTTCCGGAAGGCATCGACGGCTTAGTTCACATCAGCGACATGAGCTGGGAAAACAAGAACATCGATCCCAACACGGCTTTCAAGAAGGGCGACGAGCTCGAGTGCGTCGTTCTCTCCATCGACAAAGAAAACGAGAAGTTCAGCTTGGGTATCAAGCAGCTTAGCGAAGATCCTTGGAAAGCGGTCGCCGATCGCTTCCCCGCGGGTAAAACGGTCAAGGGTAAGGTCACCAAGATTGCCGATTTCGGTCTCTTCTTAGAGGTCGAGCCGGGCGTCGAAGGCCTCCTCCATGTGTCCGAGCTTTTGGGAGATGCCAAGCCGAAGGATCGCCTGAAAGAAGTGAAAGAAGGCGACGAGTTCGAATGCCTCATCACCGCGGTCGACATGAAAGAGCGCAAGCTGGCCCTTTCCGTGAAAGCGCTTCACCGCGCCGAAGAACGCGAAAGCATCAAGCAGTACGCGAAGAAGCAGAAGGACAGCTCCAAAGCTTCCTTGGGCGATCTTCTCGACGCGGCCATGGCCGAGAAGCTCAAAGCCGCCATCGCGGACAAGGGCGAATCGGACGAAGGCGACAGCGACAAAGAATAAATGAAGGGACTACTCAAGGTCCTTGGGGCAACGGTACTCGTCTTCCTCATCTTGGTGGTACTCACCGGTACGGTGACCTTCATCAAGAAGGTGTGGTTTGGCGGTAAATCTACCGGCGCCCATATTGCGGTCCTCGACATTTCGGGGATGCTGACGCAGTCGCGGCCCAAGATCAAAGAGCTCGAAGCGCTTCTCGAGAACTCGGGAACGAAAGCCATCGTGGTGCGAGTCAATTCGCCCGGCGGGCTGGTCGCTCCCTCTCAAGAGCTCTACAACGCCATTCGGCGTGCGGATGAGAAGGTTCCGGTAGTTATTTCCATGGGGCCGCTCGCGGCCAGTGGCGGTTACTACCTCTCTCTCGGCGCGCGTAAGATCGTCGCCAATCCGGGAACGCTCACGGCCAGCATCGGCGTCATTATTGAGCTCGTGAATACAAAGAAGCTCTTCGAGTGGGCCAAGGTCGAGCGTTTCGCCATCACCAGCGGAAAGTTCAAAGCCACCGGCTCTCCTTTCAAGCCGATGACAGCGGAAGAGCGGGAACTGCTCACCAAGATGGTTCTCGATATCTATGCGCAGTTCAAAGCGACCGTGAAAGAACGGCGCAAGCTTACCGATGCGGAGCTAGTGGAAACGACCGACGGACGAGTCATGACGGGCACTCAAGCCTTGCAGGCAAAACTCGTCGATCAAATCGGGGATTTGCACGACGCCGTGGAAGCGGCCCGCACGCTCGCGAAGCTTCCGGCCGATGCCGCCGTCGACTACCACGAGGCGCAATCGGGCATGGTAATGAAGCTCCTCTTCGGGGACGACAGCGAATCGGCGGACAACGTCTTGCGCGGGCTCACCGAATGGCGGAGCGAAGCGGGCTTAGTTCCCGGCTGGCGCGTTATGTTTCTTTCCGTTGTTCGTTGAGGCGACTTCGAACTCTTTCTCGTTCAGCGGCATCACAAACACGCGCAGCGCATTGCCGTGGAGAACGAGTGGCCATCCGTCTTTCGGGAAAATGGTTCGTACGGCGTCGACGGCCGGGTTCAGTACCGTCTTGGGCCAATGAGAGCCGAAGAGAACCTTGTTCGAAAATTTGGCGAAAGGCCTGAGGAGCTCCTGGATTTTTTGAGAGGTTTCCGAAGCGCTCTTCACTCCCGCATAAGGATCGACCACGACGGAAGTGTCGGTGTACACGTTCGGGTACTTCTCAATCTGCCGTAGCGCGTCCGTGTAGTAGGGGGCGCCCAACGCCGCCAGAACGAAATTCACCGACGGATAGCGTGCGAAAAGCGGTTCCCAATTCGGGTTCGATCCGCCCGCGCCGAGACTATCGAGGACCACGGGCACGTGATGGCGGTTTGCCAAAGCAGCGAGCGTATCGGCGGACGATCGAGACGTTCCACTCATCCAAACGCAGCGGTAGCTCCTCTTCTCGAGCCCCTGAGCGAGCGCCTTTTGCGCGCCCGGCGTTTCGCCCGAGCCGCACATCGTCAGCTTCACGTTAAACTTAGGATCGATGCGCGGAACGAATCGCATCTGCCCCGGCATCACGACCGCGCCGAGAACGTTCGCGCCTTTGAAGGCGAGCTCCATTCCCCAACTCGGCTGCTGGCCGGCATCGTCGAAGGCATTTTCGAAATTGGCGTAGGCGTCGATGATCGGAGGCATGAGCTCGACTTCAGCCAGATCGCGGCTTCCCTGAGTCAGGACCTCACCCAGCCCCGCCACGCCACGCAAGCCCAGGGAGCTGCGATAGCAGCCTCCAAGCAGAAGTACCGCGGCGATAGATAGGGACCTAAGCCTCAAAACAAAAGCCTCCAGATGAGGGACATATTCCCCCGTCTCCTTATCGGCCTTCTCCATGAAGTTAGTTAATTTGGGACTGGCGGAAGCTCGGAGGAATCGCCTTCGGGGGCGGTTTTAGGCTCGGACGGGGCGTCATCCGAGGCAGGGGGCGGTGCGATAATAGACGTAGGCTCTTCCCCATCGGGAATGTCGACGGCGCCCTCATCCGCATCGCCCAAAGGCTCCGCCGGCGCCTCGCCTTCGCCCTCTTTACCCACGGCGGGACCCTCAGTCCCCCAGAGCGCATCGGAGAGTCCCTGGTTCATTGCCGCCTCGTCGATGTAACCCAGCCGGAACATGGTCTCGATGATGTGGCTCACCCGTTTTTTGGCCCACGGGGTCAGGGTCTTCGCTTTGAAATTGGCGTGGTACCTGCGCGGCGACGGAAGCAGCATGGTGAGAAACGCGGACTCTCGCACCGAGAGCCGCGCGGGCACGACGCCGAAGTAATACGTCGAGGCCTGGCCGATTCCGTAGATGCCCGGCCCGAGCTCCACCATGTTCAAATAAAAACAAAGTATCTCGGACTTAGTGAACTCCTTCTCGAGCTCCGACGCCCAAAGAAACTCACGAAGCTTCCGCCACAAACTCTTCTCGCTGGAGAGAAAGGCGTTCTTGATCACCTGCTGAGTAATGGTGCTGGCGCCCCTCGCCCAGCGCTTCTCGCGAATGTCTTTTTTTATGGCCTCTTGCAGCTCGTGCAGATCGACGCCGTTATGGGAGTAGAAAGTCGTGTCTTCCGACGAGATGACGGCCAAAAGCACCGAGTCCGCGATGAGCTCGAGTGGCACCCAGCCGGGCGCTTTCGGCCCCACCTGCCGCTTCGCCTCCTTGCCACTGGCCAGTTTAACGTCCATCTCTACCAAAGAGCGCATTTGCGCGAAGTTCGGGATGTGGAATTTCAGGTAAAGGACGAGCCCGCCCAAAAAAGCGGTACCCGCGACGATCGCGACGATAGCTACGACCAAGAGGGTCTTTCTTTTGCCGTCGTTCATAGGTGTGGGCACAAGATTAGCCGATTCGCGGTTAAAGCCAAACTCGTTTCGGGCTGAGCCGGTTCCGGGGAGCCGACGCGGCTTTTCAATCCCCGGTGAGAGGACTAAGGTACTTTGGGTCTACCGGGGGAAGCCGTGCGTAACTTAATCTTGCGGGGAGTCCGCCAGAACAACTTAAAAGACATCGACGTGGACTTGCCCTTGGGCATGAACGTTGTAGTCACCGGCCCCAGCGGTTCGGGCAAATCTTCCCTCGCCTTTGAAACGGTCTACGCCGAAGGGCAACGCCGTTACATGCAGTCTTTGTCCACGTACGCCCGGCAGTTCATGGAGCGATTCCGGGCTCCGGACGCCGATAGCATCCAGAACATCCCGCCAACCATCGCCGTCGAGCAGATCAATCCGGTCCGCAACTCGCGCGCTACTGTCGGCACGACGACCGAGCTCTATGACTATTTTCGGCTGATGTACGAGAAAATTGGCGTCGAGTACTGCGCCAAATGCGATGTTCCGATGGAACGACGCACGCTGGAAGACATCGCCGCCGGGCTCGCCAAAGCGCATGGCGGAAAGGCCGTGGTCTTTGGCTTTCATCGCATCTTGCCCAAGGTAAAGGCGACCGCGAAAGAGCTCTTGGAAGAGTACCTCCGCTCCGGCTATTCACGCGTGCTGAGTGACGGCAAAGTCACGCTCATCGAAGAAGCTTTGAAAGACGGCGCGCTTCGCGGTGTCTCGGTCACCATCATCATCGATCGCATCAAGCTCCCGGCCGAAGCGCTTTCCGACAGCCAGATGTCGCGGGTCACCGAAGCCTTGCGCAATGCCATGGAGCTCGGCGCGGGCATGGCGCAAGTCTTTGTCGAGAACGAAGCGGTGTACTCGTCGGCGGGAGAGTTCACGACTCAAAACCGCTGCCCGAGCTGTGGCGCCATTTCTCCTCCGCGCACCGCGATTTCCTTCTCGTTCAATAGCCCGCTCGGGGCTTGCGAGACTTGCCGGGGGTTTGGCAATACTTTGGAAGTCGATCCCGATCTCGTCATTCCCAATGCTCAGCTGTCCTTGAACCAGGGCGCGGTGGATCCCTTCACTAAGCCAAGCCTGAAAAGCTGGCAGAAGAAAATGATGGCCTTCGCAAAGACCGCGCGCATCGACGTCGACCTTCCGTACCGAGAGCTTCCTGAAAAACAGCGGGACGCGATTTTCTTCGGCACGAAGGGCTTCAAAGGAATCAAGGGGGTCTTCGACATCCTCGAGGAAGAGCGCTACAAGATGCGCATCCGCGTCTTCGTGAGCCGGTATACGTCGCCCTTCCCTTGCAAAAGTTGCCACGGCAAACGGCTGAATGAGGGTGGCCTGCGCATCAAAGTCGGCGGGACCAACATCTCTGAGCTGACCGATAAACCCATTCGGGACTTACGGACCTTTTTCAAGAAACTGCCGCTGAACGATCATCAGACGCGCATCTCGGTCGACATTCTCGCGCAAATCCACCGGCGCCTCGATTACCTCGATACGGTGGGCTTGGGTTACCTGACCCTGTCTCGGCTGACCCGGACGCTCTCGGGAGGCGAGTACCAACGCATCCTGCTCGCCACCCAGCTGAGCCAAGGCCTGACAGACACGCTCTACGTTTTGGACGAGCCGAGCATCGGGTTGCATCCGAAGGATACTCAAAGACTCCTCAGCGTCCTCAACCGGCTTCGGGAAAAAGGAAATTCCCTGCTCATCGTGGAGCACGATCCGGAAATCATCGACTGGGCCGAGCACGTGGTGGACATGGGCCCCGGCGCGGGAAGACTCGGCGGCAACGTCGTCTTCTCGGGAAGTCAGGCGCAGTTCAAGCTTTCCACCTGTGAAACGGCCAAGTCGATTCGGCATTGGAAAGACGCGTGCTTCAAGCAACTCGCCGAGCCCCTGCCCAAAGATCATTCGCGCTGGCTGAAAGTTCAAAAAGCCGCCTCCCACAATTTACAATCCGTGAGCGTCGACATCCCGCTCGGAAAACTCGTGGCCGTGACCGGAGTGTCCGGGTCCGGGAAAAGCACGCTCATCGTCGACACCGTCTATCAAGCGCTTGCGAAAATCTTCCTGGGACGCAGCGAAAAGATTGGCCGCTTCGGCTCTCTCAGCGGCTTCGAGCATCTTTCGGCGGTGGAGCTCATCGATCAAACCGCCATCGGAAAATCCTCACGCTCCAATCCCATTACTTTCATCAAGGCTTACGACGAAATCCGAATGCTCTTTTCGTCCACGCGGGAAGCCGCGGCTCAGAGGCTGACTCCGGGGCATTTCTCCTTCAACGTCGCCGGCGGACGCTGCGAAACCTGCGAAGGCGAAGGACGCGTGAAGATCGACATGGTCTTCATGGAAGACATCTTCGTCCCTTGCACGACGTGCGATCAAAAACGATTCAAGCCGAACGTTTTAGCGGTCCGCTTGAAGGGCAAAAACATCGACGACGTGCTCAGAATGACCGTCGAAGAAGCGTTCAGCTTTTTCGACGAGTCCGCCTCTTTGCGCAACAAGCTCGCGCTCTTGCAGGAAGTCGGTTTGGGCTATCTGCAGCTCGGCCAGCCGTCGTTCACCCTCTCTGGCGGCGAGGCGCAGCGGCTAAAAATCGCGCGCGAGCTCACGCAGGGAACGGTGAAACGATTGCCCACGCTTTTCATACTGGATGAGCCGACCACGGGCCTTCATTTCAACGAGATCTCTCGTTTGATCTACGTACTTAAGCGCCTGGTGACTCAAGGGCATTCAGTGATCGTCATTGAGCACAACGTGCAGCTGATTTGCGCTGCCCAATATGTGATCGACCTAGGACCTGACGGTGGCGAGCAGGGCGGACGTGTTGTCGCGGTGGGCACGCCCAAGGAATTGGCGCAAAAGAAGTTACCACATACGGGTTTGCATCTCGCCGAGATCCTAAGCGAATTAAAATTGTGAAGAAAACTTCACAGCCGGTGCACTGCGAATGGGCAGCCCTCGGATTGACACGGTGTGTTGCTGTCTGTACACTAAAAGTAATTCATCGTCGTAGAAACAGTCACCACCCACATCAACAGTTAAACAGCGCAACGCCTGGACACTGATGTTCACGGCTTAGCCGACGATCACTTCCTAGCTCCTCACATCCAACGTTCAAGCGAAGCTTGAACGCTGAATGGTTCCTTCGGCACGGACGCCAAATCCAAAATTTAGTTCAACGTGCAACTTTCTTGTCTGGAGGACCGCCATGATTAATTGGGATGAATTTGAACATATTCACGTCATCAGAAAGCTGAAAGAGGTCATCGGCCGCTGGTTCGAAGTCGATGTCTTTTTCGCCGACGACCGCGGTAACCTCAAGGCGTTCGAGAAGGGCCAGAAAAAGCAACTCTCGAACCACGTCATGAACCTGCTCACCCAGCGGGACAACGGCTACGAGGCGCTGTCCGAGTACGCCCGTAACGTCGTCACCGACTTGCGGAAAAGCCAGGACAAAGATTACGTACGCGATTTCTTACCCCACTTCGCCGGCTCGGCCTTCCCCATTGTCATGGATAATGACTTCATGGGAGCCGTCATGTGCATCGGCTACTTCCGTGGCGCGCTGAACGACGGACACAAGAAAGAGCTAGCTAAAGCCCTCGCCCACTTCAATCTTCCCCACCAGGACATCGACATCGCCGTCGGTAAGGTCAAGCTGCTCGACAAAGAACAGCTGCCCTACTTCACGGAGCTGGCCGATCTGGTGACGCAGGAAATCTGCACTCTCCACAAGGAGATTACACTCCGAGAAGACAGGATCTCGGAGCTCAATAAAGAGCTCGGCATCCGCTACAAGTACGACAGCATGATCGGTAAGTCCAAGCCCATGCAGGACACGTACTCGCTGCTCGATAAAATCAAGAACAGCGAGAGCACGGTCCTCATTCAGGGTGAGAACGGCACCGGTAAAGAGCTCATCGCCAAAGCGATCCATTACAACTCTTCCCGAAAAGACAAGGTATTCGTGACGCAGAACTGTTCCGCGTTCAACGATAACCTCCTCGACTCGGAATTGTTTGGGCACGTGAAAGGATCTTTCACGGGCGCCGTGAAAGACAAGAAAGGCCTCTTCGAAGTCGCCGACGGAGGAACCTTCTTCCTAGACGAAATCGGGGATACCTCTCCGAGCATGCAGGTTAAGTTGCTGCGCGTGATTCAAGAAGGAACGTTCATCCCGGTGGGTGCGACCGAGCCCCGCAAAGTGGACGTCCGGATCTTGGCCGCGACCAACAAAGACCTAAAAGACATGGTCGAGAAAGGCACCTTCCGCGAAGACCTTTATTACCGCATCAACGTCATCAACATCACGGTACCGCCTCTCAGAGACCGCAAAGAAGACATCCCGCTCCTTGCCGAGCACTTTCTCAAACGGTGCGCCGAGGAGAAACAGATCAAGCCGAAGGTCCTCACGAAACGGGCTTTAGAGAAGATCTTCGATTATCCCTGGCCGGGTAACATCCGCGAGCTCGAAAACGAAATGGAGCGCGTGACGGTGTTGGCCGGTGCCGAAGGCAAAATTACGGTCGACATGCTCTCCGCCCGCATCCGCGAGTTCGGCGAGCGCAGCAAAGTCCAAGGCGTACGCATCCAAGGCAAGCTCCGCGATGCCCTAGAAGAGCTCGAGCGGGAAATGATCCGCGAAGGCTTGAAGCGCACCGGCTGGAACAAGTCTCGGTTGGCTAAAGAGCTCGGCATCAGCCGCGCCGGCCTTATCAACAAGGTCGAAAAGTACAACCTGGATAAACGTAAGCTGGCCAAGGCCGCGAAGGATGGTGTCGCCTAACCGCGACCTGACCTAAGCAAATATTCAACCAATAACGGTGAATCCGAGTGACGGCCCGCTCTCCGAAAGGAGGGTGGGCCGTCGCTTTTTGATCCGCGAAGGGGCGTGTTGGGCGTTGCTTGCGCTTTGCTTGAGCGAGTCCGCGCCTTCCGACGCTGGTAGCGGCGCACGAGTATTGGCGCCGGGTTACCGTGTACGAGTTCGCTAATAGCGGCAATCATTTGCACCTAGCGGTGAAGGCGAAGGATAGACGGGGCTTTCAGTGCTTCTTGAGGGCGTTTAGCTCGAAGATAGCGCTCTTCGTAACCGGCGCGAAGAAAGAAAGAGCGGCCGGCAAGTTTTGGACGTACGCGCCCTACACGAGAATCGTCGAATGGGGCATAGCTCTGCTGCGGCTCAAAGGGTACATCGCGAAGAACCGCATACTACCGAACGCAGATACCCGCGTTTTTTTTAATCTCTGGGCAAAAACTAAACTAGAATGAAGGGCATGCCGGAACGGAAAATCGAGTACCAGAAACTCGAGCACAAAGCGGACATGGGCTTTCTCGTCAAAGCGCCTTCCTGGCAACGGTTGTACACCGATGCCGCGCTCAGTCTTACCGACATACGAGTCCGCCTGGACCGCATTACGGACACCGAGAAGCGCACGGTCGAAGTCGTCTCCGACGATAAAGAAGGCCTCATGGTCAAATGGCTGACCGAGGTGCTCTTCGTTTTCGAGAAGGATAGATTCCTCGCGAAGCGCGTGGTCATCACCAAGTTCGACGGCAAGTCGATCTCGGCGACACTCTGGGGCGAGTTTTACAATCCTCTGCGCCACGGCACTGTCTCCGAGATTAAGGCGGTAACTCACCACCAGCTTCAGCTGGGAGAGCTTCCAGGGGTTGAACCCACCTTTTTCGCGCGTATATTCTTGGATCTGTGAAACCCAAACCGCTTCAGATTCAAAAGCACACTCTCATTCCTCTCGAGCCCGGCATTTGGCGTATCGAGCCTATCGGCGCCATGAAAGCGGGAGTGCATCTGATCGGTTCGCCACGGCTTCTCTCCAAGCTTTTCGAGGATAAAAGCATCGATCAGGCGGTGAACGTCGCTTGCCTCCCGGGCGTGCTGGATCCCGTGCTCACCATGCCGGACATTCACCAAGGCTATGGATTTCCGATCGGAGGGGTCGCGGCCTTTCACGCGGAGACAGGCCTCGTATCTCCGGGGGGCGTCGGTTATGACATTAATTGCGGCGTGAGAATGCTGCGCACTCCCTTCACCAAAGCGCAGCTTGCCGACGGAAACCGGGCGAGCCGGCTCGCCGATGGGCTCTTCGAAAAAATTCCGTGCGGCATCGGCTCCAAACGAAAAGATCTCCGGGTCGCGCCGGGAGAGCTGGACTCCGTGCTTGCCGATGGCGCGAAGTGGGCCGTGAAGCGCGGCTTTGGTTATAACCGCGACCTCGAGTACATCGAAGAGCTGGGCTGCCTCCCGTGGGCGGACCCGACCAAAGTAAGCCCACGCGCAAAAGAACGCGGCGAGTACCAGCTCGGCACCCTCGGCTCGGGCAATCATTTCGTCGAGATTCAAGCAGTCGACGAGCTTTTTGACCCGAAGATCGCGGAAAGCTTCGGGCTATTTCCCGGGCAAATCGTCGTCACGATACACACCGGCTCCCGGGGCGTGGGTTATCAAGTGTGCACCGACTCTCTGGAGTCCGCGCTTCACGCCGCCAAAAAATATGGCGTGGCCCTCCCGGACCGTGAACTGGCGTCGGCCCCTCTCGCTTCACCAGAAGGCAAAGCCTACATGGGTGCCATGGCCGCTGCTGCAAACTTCGCCTTCGCGAACCGCCAGGTCATCACCCACTGGGTGCGCGAAGTTTTCCAAAGCGTAATGGGCCAGGGCGATCTCGGGGTGATCTACGACGTCTGTCACAACATTGCTAAGTACGAGGAGTTTCCCGGACGGCCTCGGGTGTGCATTCACAGAAAAGGCGCCACACGGGCCTATCCGCCTGGACATTCTTCCCTGCCCTCCGCCTACCGGGAAGCGGGCCAGCCCGTTTTAGTCCCAGGCGACATGGGCCGTTACAGTTACGTGCTCGCCGGTAAAAAAGGTTCTCTCGAGAAGAGTTTCGGAAGCGCGTGCCACGGGGCAGGCCGCGAAATGTCGCGCGCCCAGGCGAAGAAGCGCGGCAAAGGCAGAAATCCCGTGAAGGAAATGCAGGACCTCGGCGTTTCCCTGCGCGCGGCGGGACACAACACCGCGCTCGAGGAAATGCCGGAGGCATACAAAGACGCGGCCGAAGTCGTCGCCGCCGTCGAGCTCGCGGGCATCGCCGGTATCGTCGCTAAATTGAAGCCCCTCGCCGTGATTAAAGGCTGAGCCGGAATTACCAGATGACGGAGAGACCGGTGAGATGAGGGACGGAATTTTCCGTCTGGGTGTCGGGATCGAAATGGGTTTGGCCGACTTTGGGATGGTTCTTCTCCATCTCCTGGAGCTCTTCGGCGGCCATGTCCTCGGCTTCCTCTTCGGAGCCGTCATAGCCTTCATTGATCCAAGCCTCGGCGACTTCCTCGGGCGTCACGTCCCGAAGCATGGCTCCCACGGTGAGGTGGCGGCGGCATTGGCGGCACTGCCCCACTTCCTGGGTCGCCTCGTTCAGAAACAAGCAGAAGTGACAAAGGCGGAAATGCACGCCTTTCTCGTTCCAGCTGTCCTGCCGGTAGCTCGAATGTAGGGTCTTGCGGTTCACGGATACCCTTCCCTATTCCTTGTGCCTACACCTTAAGTATAGCGAAACTAACACAATGCGTCGATGGGTAGTTTTCCTGTTTAAATATTTGAATTTATTGTATTTTATTGAAAATCCAAGGGCGGTTAAAGAAAAAGGCCCCGGTGTCGCCACCGGGGCCTCTTAAAGGGTCGGGCAGAGGGACCTTTAGGCCCATCCACGAATCGCTTTGAACCACAACTTCAGCTACCGCTTACGTACCGCTTGGAGCGTTTAACATCCACTTGAGCTACAGCAACTCTGCCCTATCAGCTTTGCCCCTCGGGCTAGGCGTGAAACTTGTTTGAATATGGGAGTCTAGGTCCGTCGTCCTCGGGCTCGTTCTGATGAAGCGCCCGAGGACAATCGGTCTAGATTATTTGCCACCGCTTAAGGGCCCGCGCTGGGTACCGGCCGCAGGAACCGAGGATCCGGTTTGGAGGTTAGTACCCGTGGCGCCGAGGCGACCGGGGACTACCGACCGAGGAGCCCCGCCTCTGCCGACACCCTGTGAAATCTTGTTCACGTTAGGAGTACCGACAGCGCCTTGGCCTCCGCCCTGAATCGCCGCAAGCTGCATCTGCATGTTGTTGCTGATGAGAGCCTGCATCGCCTGCTCTTCCTCTTTCAGCCCACCGAGCTGGCCTTCCAGCTTGCTGGCGGTGCTTTGGAGGTCGTCGCGGCGTTTCGCGAGCGCCTTGATCTTCTTGTTACCTTCCGTAACCTTGGTCTGGACGTCGGCTTTGAACTTATTCAGTTCTTCTTCCGCAGTAGACGCCTGGTTAGACGCTGCCTGGAACTGACCCTGAACCGCCGACTGCGAGGCCTGGTCTTTCGCGAATTGCGCACCCTGCTGGATGGACTGAATCGCTTTGTTGGCCTTATCGAGTTTCGCTTGGAGCTCAGCTTCTTTCTTCGCTACCCAAGGCGGGAGAGCCGCACGGCCACCCTCTTTGAGCTCGGTCTCAAGAGCTTCGTCCAACTTAGCCGCACGGTCCTTCACGTTCTGCAGAGCCGACTGCGCCATCCGCAAGTCCGACTGAACCCGGGCTTTGCCCATCACGAGATCCGTGAGACCGGCGTTCTGTCCGAGGGTCGCCGCAATCGGCGTACGTCCTTCGAGCTTCGTGATCTGCTCTTGAGCATCGCGCAGTTCTTGCGTACCAGTCGCGGTAGGCAAGTCCAGCGTGATGGCCTGCTGCACTCCGCTCGACTGCGGCTGCGGCAACTGGAGCGGCGCTAACGGCTGCTCTTCTTGCTGCTGCGGACGACTCGGGAGAGGCTGATCAAAGATGCTGTTGTCGTTCTGCCGACCCTCGTTCTGCGCCTGCGGAGGAATCGTCGGCGGAGGCGGAGGAGGAGCAATCTGAGACGTCTGTTGCTGCTGTCCGAGGGCGTTCTGCAACAAGCCCGGAAGAATATCTTCGAGACGGTCTTTGTTCTCGTTGCGAGCCACATCGCCTACGCGAGAGGCCGAGGCAAACCGATTAAAGAGCTCGTTGACACCCGAGAGCTGCGCATCGAGCGAGCTACGGTTAGCGTCGAGCTGAGCTTTCAGAGCGTCGACACCGCCGCAGACTTGCGCCTTGAGGTTGTCGAGAGCTCCGTCGTTCAACTCACCCGTGCCGAGGTTCTGCTGCTGGGCTTGCGCCTGCATCGCTTGGATAGCGGCCTGAAGCTGCGCATTGCGGGCGACTTCTTCGGCGAGCTTCTTCGCGTTCTCGGCGTCCTTCGCGGACGTGTCGGGCTTATCGCCTTTCGGCTCTTCTTTGATGACCGGCTTTTCGCCTTTCGGCTCTTCTTTCACGGGCTTCTCGTTCGGATCTTTATCCGTCAAGCCGAGGGCCGCGCGAACCGCGGGGTCAGCAAACAATTCTTCGAGAAACTTTTCGTCCTCGAGCTTCGTCTTGTCCATCGCGAGAATCTTCTCGATGATGGTTTTCAAGGCGCTCTGGCGAATGAATCCGCCGAAGTCTTTCGCTTCGAGCTTTTCGAAGCCTTCTTTAGCGGCGGCGCGGAACGCGTCCTGGCTGCCGTCCTTGAAGGACTTCAACAAGCCGGCTTTCAAGCCTTCCGCAAACTGGAAGGGCTCGGCCGAGAAGCTCGTCGCGAACTTCTTGAAGTCCGGCTCGGTGATGAGCCATTTCTCCGACTTCTCGACGCCCTTCTCGAATTTATCGAGACGCTGCACTTCGAGAGGCTTCTCGGAGACCTTCACTTGCTGCCAAAGTTTGAAGTCGGCCGCGAGCGCATTGCCTCCCGTCGCCAACGTAAGGACCATTAGTCCCATGTAGCTCAGCACTCCCAGTCGGGACACCAGCTTGTTGGGATTTTTCGCATTCGGGTTAACGCTCTTCATTTCCGCTTCTCCTTCAACCAAGTACAAACAACTTCCACTAAGAACTACGGCTTGGGCTGCGATCCCGGCTGCACTGTGAGTGCGCAGTAGATCACAACTTCGCTCGGAGGCTTACAGAGCAAGGTGTGTGCCACGGAGGCGAGTAGGGATGTCTACTCCCGGAATACCGACGATTCGTGCGTGAATGAGTGGTTGAGAGGGGGGCCCTCCCCCCGTGTCAGTCGCTCGTGTTTTGTGTCAACGCGGCTAACACCTGGTCTAGTCGACAAAAACGAATCTCAGCATTTTCAGGGAGTTAAAGAAGCTATCCCTAGCGTGTATCTGTACAGAGGGGTACCTGCCGTCAAACGTCACCAGGCACCAATTGCGTTAAAGCCAGGCTTCGAGGTAGGGTGCGGCCATGCAGGGCGCGACTCAGCTTCTCTATATCACTCGGACGGTGGAGTTCTCCGCCGCCCACCGGCTGCATAGGGAAGATCTCTCTCAGGAACAGAACCAGGATCTCTTTGGCCCGTGCGCGAACGCGAACGGACACGGTCACAACTACGTGCTCGAGGCTACCTTTAAGGGCGTGGTCGATCCGCTTACCGGCATGGTCGTGCACTTCTCCTCGCTCCGCCGGCTCATGGACGAGCTGGTCGTGCGCCCCATGGACCACAAGAATTTGAACTTCGACGTCCCCTTCCTCGCGGGCGTCTTGCCCTCCTCGGAGAACGTCATCTTGAAGCTCTGGCAGGAGATCAGCCGCGCCATTCCCGGCCAAGGCTGGAGCCTGCACAAACTAAAACTCGCCGCCTCCGCCCGGAACTGGGTGGAATATTTTGGACCAGATCATCATGGCTGATACTCCGGGTTACGATCCAAAACTCAAAGATTACGTCGTCAAACTGTTCGAGGCCATCGGCGAAGACCCGAAACGGGAAGGCCTGCAGAAAACCCCCGAGCGGCATTTGCGCGCGTTCGAGTTTCTGACTTCCGGCTACCGCTCCGATTTGGACAAGCTGGTGAACGAAGCGCTGTTCAAGGCCGAGAGCAACGACATGGTCGTCGTGCGCGACATCGAGCTTTACAGCATGTGCGAGCACCACCTGCTCCCCTTCTTCGGGAAATGCCACGTGGCCTACATCCCGGATAAGAAAATCATCGGTTTGTCGAAAATCGCCCGCGTGGTCGACCACTACGCCCGGCGCTTACAGGTTCAGGAACGGCTCACTCAGCAGATCGCTCAGTGTCTGATGACCCGCTTAAACCCCATGGGGGTCGCGGTCATGATTGAGGCCCACCATCTCTGTATGATGATGCGCGGAGTGGAGAAGCAGAACGCGAGTACCCTGACCAGTTCCCTGCTCGGAGACTTCCGTAACGCCGCGACCCGAGCCGAGTTTTTGAACTTGATTAAATAGCGATAACTGTTAGAACATTCCACTCTTTGAGAAGTGCCGGACCGAAGCAAAATGCCTCGGGGAAGCCGGTGGGTAAGTGAATGAAAATAAAGGTTTCCCAGCTTCAAGAAGGGGAGAACCAGCTCGAGTACACCACTGAAAAGAGCGATTCTCTCCGCAAACTCGTCGAACGGATGGCCAAAGACCATACCGTCGAGGGGCCGTTCCGCGTCTCCTTGAACCTAACGAAACTGGATCCCGACTACTTCCTCCGGGGCAAACTGCAGTTCCTGCTGAAGCCGGATTGCTCTCGCTGTGCCGAGAGCTTCCCGTTCCCGGTGGACCATAAGTTCGAGCTCGGGCTCGTTCACCTGGCCAATGGTAAGCCCCAGCGGACCGCGACCCTTGCGGAAGAGACCGAAGAGCTCGACCTCAACTGGTTTTCGGACAACGAGTTGAGCTTCGAACCGATTTTGGAAGAACAGTTTCTGCTGAGTCTTCCCATACAGCCTCTGTGCCTGCCGGATTGCCTGGGGCTTTGCCAAACTTGCGGAAAGAATCTCAATGAAGAGGTCTGCAACTGTGGCGCGATGAAGGGGCCGAATCCCTTCGACGTGTTGAAGAATTTAAAGAGTTTAACGTTTTAGTGGTTTAATTTCTGTCCTGGAGGAAACGTGGCGGTACCTAAAAAGAAAACGACTCCCTCGAAGCGTGACATGCGCCGGTCGCATCATGCGCTCAAGACGACGAACGCGTATAAGTGTACGTCTTGCGGCGAGCCCACCCTGCCTCATCGGGTGTGCCCTCACTGCAATAACTACAAGGGGAAGCCGGTCTCCGCTTCTCAGGAATAACCTCGAGGCATGCCGTCCTCCGAGGGGATCCGGATTGTCGTGGACGCCATGGGTGGGGATTTCGCTCCCGGGGTGAACATCGACGGAGCACTAGCGGCTCTGGAAGCTGACGTGAACCTGCGGCTATTGCTCGTCGGACCGGCGGCCCTTTTAGAGAACGAGCTGAAGATCCGCGGCGTCTCGGCCGGACCTAGACTTTCTCTCGTGCACGCGGAGGACGCCATTTCCATGGACGATCCCGCGGCGGGCTCCATCCGTAAGAAAAAGGGCTCGAGCATTCATGTGGGCCTTACCCTCGTCAAAGAAGGGAAAGCGGACGCGTTTGTCTCCGCGGGAAATAGCGGCGCCGTCATGGCGGGTGCCGCCCTTCTCCTGGGCCGTCTTCCGCACATCGAACGGCCCGCCATCGTGCTTCGCATTCCCACGGCGGAAGGGTACGTCGTCATTTTGGACGGCGGCGCCAACGTCGACTGTAAGGCAAGCCAGCTCGTTCAATTCGCGCAGATGGGAAGCATTTACGCCGAGGTCGTCGAGGGCATTCAAAAGCCGCGCGTGGCTCTACTCGCGAATGGCTCGGAAACGCACAAAGGCAACGAGCTTACCCGCGAGACCCACGCCCTTTTGGAAAAAAGCGAGAGCGTCAATTACCTGGGCTACGTGGAAGGCTACGATCTCTTTCGCGGGACCGCAGACGTCATCGTATGCGACGGCTTCGTCGGCAACGTGATCTTGAAAGTCTGCGAAGGATTGGCTGAGTCCGTCTTCCGCTGGTTTCGCACCGAAGTGAAACGCAATGCGCGCGGGCTCTTGGGCATCGCTTTCTTGCGGCCCCTTTTGCAAAAGTTTCGCGATAAGTTCGATTATCAGCCTTACGGGGCCGCTCCTTTACTCGGTATCGAAGGGGTCGTGCTCATCGGGCACGGGGGCTCGACGGAAGTGGCGATCTGTAACGGCATTCTCACCGCATTAAAGAGCGTAGAGCGCGGGTTCATCACCGAGATTCACCGCCGCATCGGTCCCAGCGCGGCAACAGTGGACTCCAAGGAAGGTCGGTAACTATGTACCGTTCAAAAATCATCGGATTGGGAAGCGGGTTTCCAGAGGGCGTCATGACCAATGCCGATTTCGAGAAGTTCATCGAGACTTCCGACGAGTGGATCCGAAGCCGCACCGGCATCGAGACCCGCCGTATCGCCGACAGAAACAAAGGCGAGACAACCCTGAGCCTCTGCCACTTGGCCGCAAAGAAAGCTTTGGATAAAGCGGGCATCAAGGGCGAAGACCTAGACGCCATTTTGATTGGTACGGTAACGCCCGAAAGCGTGATGCCGACCACCGCTAATTCCATCCAAGCGCTAGTGGGCGCGACCAAGGCATTCAGCCTCGATTTGCAGGCCGCTTGTTCCGGTTTTCTTTACGCCCTCTCCATCGCGGATCACTTCATTCGCGTGGGCACCGTGAAAAACGCGCTCGTCATCGGAGCCGAGACTCTATCGACCATCGTGAACTGGCAGGACCGCACGACTTGCGTTCTCTTCGGCGACGGCGCGGGTGCCGCGGTCGTTCAGCGCACCGAAGATCAATCGGCCGGCGTCCGGCGCATCGATTTACATTCCGACGGCCGTTACGCTCACATCTTGAAAATTCCACATGGGTACGCGGCCGTTCCGCCCAACTCCGCCGAGTACCGAACCGACCACCACAAGATCATGATGCAAGGAGGAGAGGTTTTCAAAATAGCCTGCCGCAGCATGGTGGAATCGTCGAAAGCGACTTTGGACGCCGAAGGCGTGAAGCTCGAGGAAGTGGATTTCTTTCTCTTTCACCAAGCTAATATCCGCATCATCGATATGTGCTTGAGCCTTTTGAACGTGTCGCGCGACAAGACGCTCATCAACGTGAACAAGTACGGCAACACGTCGGCTGCCACCCTTCCCGTCTGTTTGGAAGAGGCTTTGGATACCGGCAAAGTGAAAAAAGGGCAGCTCGTGCTCATGGCCACCTTCGGTGGTGGTCTGACCTGGGCCAGTGCTCTCATCCGAGTTTAAAGAGGAGTCCTTCATGACGAAAATCGCAGCGCTCTTTCCCGGCCAGGGTTCTCAGGCGGTGGGCATGTCCAAGTTGATGCTCGAAAATTTCCCATGGGCGCGGGCCTATTACGAGGAAGCGTCCGACGCGCTATCGTTGAACGTCTTGAAACTTTGCCTGGACGGCCCCGCCGACAAGCTTCAGCTCACGGAGAACGCCCAGCCTGCGATTCTGGTCACCTCCTTCGCTTGGTTTCAGATCGCGGTTTCCGCGGTGGACTTCAAGCCGACGGCCGCGTCGGGACATAGCTTGGGCGAGTACACCGCGCTGACCGCGGCTGGCGCCTGCACTTTGACGGAAGCCGTACAGCTCGTGCGCGAGCGCGGACGCCTCATGCAGAACGCGGTTCCGGTCGGCAAGGGTAAGATGGCGGCGCTCATCGGACTCGACGACGACGCGGTAAAGGCACTTTGCGAAGCCGCCTCCCAGGGAGAGGACTCCCTCGTCGTTCCCGCCAACTTTAATGCTCCCTCTCAGGTGGTCATCGCGGGACATACCGCCGCGGTGGAGCGCGCGGAAAAACTCGCGGCCGGCGAAGGAAAGCCGGAGTGGAAAGCCCGTAAAGTCGTTCCCTTGAACGTCAGCGCGCCTTTCCATTCTCCCCTGATGAGCGAAGTCGCTAAGAAACTCGTGCCGTATCTCGAAGGCGTCAAGTGGAAGAAGCCCCTGTTTTCCATCGTAAACAATCTCGATGCGAAGTTGCGCTCCACGAACGCGTGGATTCCGCTGCTGCGCGATCAGGTCGATCACCCCGTCCTTTGGACCGATTGCGCGAAAACGCTGGAAACCGACGGTACGGTGGCCTACATCGAGGCGGGCCCGGGCAAAGTACTCTCCGGCCTCGTAAAACGCTGCGTGGAGAACGGAAAGATTTTTAGCTGTGAGTCCGCGGAAGACGTAAAAAAACTAGAAGTCGCTTTTAGAGAGGGGATCTAAAATGTTGCTCAAAGGGGAAGTTGCTCTCGTTACCGGAGGATCGCGCGGCATTGGGCGCGCGGTGGCCATCGCGCTCGCCAGGCAAGGCGCGGAAGTCATCGTCAATTACCTGTCCAACCAGGCGAAAGCCGAGGAAGTCGTTGCCGAGATCAAAAAGTTCGGGGGTACGGCCTCCGCTCTGAAATTCGACGTCGCCAACGTGACCGAAACGCAAGGAGCGGTCAGCGCGCTGCTGAAAGAGAAGAAGTCCATCGGGATTCTCGTCAATAACGCCGGTATTACACGGGACGGTCTCATGATGCGTTATTCTTCCGACGACTGGGACGCGGTGTTGAGTACCAACCTTCGTGGCGCTTTCACCGTCTCTCAAGCCCTCGTTCGAAGTATGATGAAGGATCGCAAAGGCTCCATCATTCACCTGAGCTCAATCGTGGGCATCATGGGAAACCCCGGCCAGGCGGCTTATTGCGCCGCTAAGGCGGGCATCATCGGGCTCACGAAATCCATGGCGAAGGAGCTCGCCTCGAGGAACATCCGCGTGAACGCGGTGGCGCCGGGCTTCATCGATACGGACATGACTCACGAGCTCACGCCCGAGCAGAAAACGGAAATGATGAAGGCCATTCCGCTGGGCCGCACAGGCACTCCCGAAGAAATCGCGCAAGCGGTCGTTTACCTCGCCTCTTCCGCCAGCTCCTACGTCACCGGTCAGGTGCTCGTAGTCGACGGTGGCATGGCGATGTAATCTTAAAAGGTAGGCCCCTACCTTTTAAGGCGATTACTTTTTTTCTGAGGCTTTGAGAGCGGCGAGGTCCTTTGCGAAGGCGTCGCGGAGCGTCGTCGCCGTGAGCTCGGGAAGCTGAGAAACGAGAGTCTTGTAGAGCTCGCCGGCGTCGTACCTATAGCCCACGATGCCGAGAAGCACGCCGAGTCTTAGGCGCTCTTTCTCGTTAGCCAGCAGGTAACTCGACAAGGCAGGAGCTAACTTGGGATTCTTGAGAGCCTCCTGCATCGCGTAGCTTTGAAAGCGGTCATCGCCCCACTCGTCCGCGTTTCCGTTCTCGGCCTTCTTCAACATGAGATCCAAGGCGCTAATCATCAAGGAGATGTTTCCCGTGCCCTTGCCAACCCGGTGGGCTTCGAAAAGATACGGGCCTAACTCGGGGATCTTTCCTTCGGGAATCGACATCTTTCTCAAGACCGCCCACTCGGAAGGAGGAAGCGCGGAATCGGACAGTCTCCAGGCAATGGCGACCTGCCATTGATTGAGTCGGGTGTCTTCGTACGGTTTATCGTCCCAGCGGGTGATGGCGTGGGCCGCTCGCTCGGCGACGAACTTGTTGTAAAGATCGAGACTTTCCTTTTCGGTGGATACATCCGCGATGCTGGTGAGCAGGCCGAGGTCCAAGGCTCGTTTTCCCTTCCAGCCAGCCAAGGTCATTTGAAAGAGCTGAGCAAAGAGCGGAAAGTCGGGATCTTCGGAGGGCTTCACTTTCACGTCCCTCAAACCCAAGCCCCAAAGAAAGTTCGGCTCGTAGATGGTGTACCCAGCCCAGTCCTTCAGACTGTCGGCGATTTTTTGGCCCAGAGCTCGCCGAAACTCGATAGGAGCGCTAGAAGCGTAGTCGGCGCAGCCGTCTTGCAGATGGCCACCGACACCGTTGCAGAAAATTTCGAAGACTTGAGCTACTTGAGGCCTCGGCTCCATCCGGTTCAACAGCTTAGCTCCCGAAAGCTCGCGGAACTGGTCCGTCGTAATCTTCTTATCGCTCCAATCCTTCATAGCCATTTGAGAGAGGTCATAGGCTTGACGAGGCGTGAGAGGACCGCGCTCACCGGCGAGAAAGGCGCGATTCGCTTCCGACTCGGCTTTATTGCGATCGATCACCGGTCTATTGACGTGAAAACCGGCGTCCCCGTAAAAGGAGAGCTCGGCCGTGGGAGAGTTTAGGAAAAGAGTGAGAAGCGCCATAATCGCTCGGCCAGACCCGTTGCTTAAAAAATAGTCCTTTCGGAGGGCTTGGTAGTACGAAGCATAAGCCTCGCACGACTCGGTCTCAGGCTTTACGACCGGCGATACATTTCTTTGAATCTTCAGCTCGGTCAAACCTAAACAAAGCTCGTCCGATCCACCGCTCTCGAGACATTCCTTGGCGCCTTGAAGCAAGGTTAGTCCGTGTAATGGATTGATCATGTCGACCGTATATGAAGAGCTCTTACGGAGAGCGGTCGTAGACAGAATGGTTCTGAGAGTCTCGAGCTTCAACGCCGGATAGATCGAGTAGAGCTTAGCCAGGTAGGCCGAGACCAGAGGCGCCGCAAAACTCGTCCCCAAAATGCGTTTCGCTCCCGTACCGAGCGTTTCCATATCGACGCCGGGAGCCCACATACGAACGGCAGCGCCGTAGTTGGAGAACGACGCGGGAGAGTTGTAGTAATTGGTCGCGCCCACGAAGAAGACACCTGGGTCTTGCTTGAAAATTCTTTGGCCTTCGGTACCGGGACCGCTTATCAGGTTTTCATTGCCCGCCGAGAAAACGAAGATCTTGCCCGCTTCGCGGCCCTTACGGACGGCGTTGATCGTGCAATCGCTGGCGGGAAAAGAGAACGAGAGGTTGATGACGCGAACTTCGGTATCGGCAATGGCAAGCTCCAGCGCCGAGCAAAACTTATCCGAGCGGAACACCGGAGGAGTAATCATCTCACCATTGATGGAAACCGAGAACATCGGCCGCTCGCCCGGGACCGGAAAAACGCGGAGCTTCAACTTCGGGTCGAAACCGAAACGCTCGGAAGCGATTAAGCCGCTAACGGCGGTTCCATGGTTGCTGTACTCAATTTCAGGAGAGCTCGCGATGAGTGCCGCGCCCGCGTCCGCGTTGCCCGCGACTTTGAGTCCCGTATCCACTACCGCGACAGTCGCCGGAGTCTCGCTTTCGAAGCCGCCCAGAAGATCGGCGCCGATGGCAATTTTGGCCCAGTGCTTAGGAACGAACGAGTTGACCGCGTCCCGCTCCATGAAGGAGCACTGGTTGATGTCGAAAGCCATCGCCGAGGCGTTGACGCCAATGAGAACGAGACACAAAACTAATTTCATGGACGTTTAGATAGAACAAACGCGAATGCCGGATCAACTTAAGTTGCGGACATAGCGATGCTAATTTTGGCTACGGGCGCAAGCTTTCGGCAAGAGATCAGACTTTCGCTTTCTGAGCAATGGCTTGCACGGTGTGGGAAGTGCCGTCGGGGATCTCTTTGTAATAGAGAACGTTGAAATCCTTCAGCTGATGAAGGAGCTCGTTCGGGTGATAACACTCTTCGAAATCTATCATCGGATTGGTGGCGCCGTGCTTCTTAAAGTGCTCGACGAGATGAGCTTCGAGCGCGACCGTTCCTCCGAGTACCAATCCGCGACGAATCTCGCTAAAGAAGCGCTTCTGCGGCTTGAAGTACGTCATCACGATGGTGTCGTACTTCATTAGAGGCATCAGGAAGAAATCCAGGTTCTGAGCTTTCGCCTCGAGACTCACCTTCTTATCGGCGGCAAGCTTCTTGGCCTTCTCGACCGCGGCGGAAGAGCAATCGAGCCCTTCCATCAAAAAACCGTGCTCGGCGAGAAAGACGGCGTTGCGCCCTTCTCCCATGGCGACGTCCAAGGCCTTACCCTTACGCAGGGTCTCGAAGTAGTTTTTCACCACTAGGGTCGGCTCTTTGCCGAAAAGGTAGTCGTCCTTCGAGTACCTCTCGTTCCAGACGCTCGCGGCAGGTTTCTTATTGGGATCGGGCTCACGGTACTGAAAATCGTCAAACATTCCCGCAAATACACCAAAGGTCCGCAGTGATTTCAAGGATCGTTAGGTTAGCGTGATGAGCAGAAGAACGATGAAGACGGAGAGCAAGGCCGTGAGGAAAATCCATCCGCCCCGTTCGACTTTAGGGGGAGAGGCCGTTTTGGTGAGCTGAGTCCGCATTTGCCTAGTCCCCAAAGCAAAAGCGATGCCTATGGATTTACCCACAAAACCGCAATGAGAAAGGGTTCCAGATCGGCCCCTAGTCCCATTTTGGAACCGAGGGCCCTGGTGCCACGGAATCAACTGCCTCTTGTGCAACGCGCCACAGATAGAGTAAAGTGGCGCTCTCGTTCGGTTTTAGGGGAGGTCGTTCTTGTTCCGCTTCCTGATGTCTTGTGCTTTAGCGATGACGCTGCTCTCGGCGTGCGGCCAAAACACGTCCCCGAAGACGGCGCCCGCGCCGGCCAATTTTCCTGGCCAAGAAAAGCCCAAGGGCGACGGCAAACCCTTGTTCCCTAAAGACCCCGCCGAACGGTCCGCCCTTCTAGATGGTTTCCCGATCTTCAATACCTTCGGCGAAATGAAAGCCTATACCCACCCGGATATCGAAGGCTTTCCTCTCGGCGTGCTCCTCGGCCTGCTGGATTCGGGCGGCACTTTTTGCTCCGTCAGCCACCTCGATCTGGGCTATGTCGCCACCAATGCCCACTGCGTGAAACGGCAAGAGATTGGAAATTATTACGTCGTCTATTTCGACGCGTTGGGCATCAAACAGCATGCCCAAGTCGAGTCGATCGTCTTTCTTGGAAACGAGGACGTCGACGACATCGCGATTTTGAAGATTCCAAACGAGGCGGCTCTACAATGGCAGACGGCCGGCAAAGCGGCGAAAGCCGTGCCGAAAGCCGTCTCCACTCCCGAAAATCCGGTGCCCACTCCCATCGCCTTATCCATCCGTGTTTGGGCTTTCGATCCGTTAACGACCGGTGGCGGCGCCTTCCATCCGCGCAGCTGTGAGATGAGTGTGACCCGGCCTATCCTCATGGGGGCCAAAGTTCCTAATAACGGCCCGATTGAGCGCATTCCGATCCGGTCGAGCAAAAAGGCCGAAGACGGCGTGCATTTCTTCGTCGACCAGTGCGACCAAAATCCCATCCACGGCAATAGCGGTTCTCTCGTCACGATCGCCGAGCAGTTTGCGGACAAAGTGGGCGTTTACCACTGGGGCGTCGGCACCAAGGACGGCAAGGATAAGTACGACTACATCGAGTACACCGGCTCGAATGGCCGCACGCGCTTTCTCCACGAGGCCAAGGATTGGGAAGATATCTTCGGGATGGGCTACCTCTTCCAGCACTTCCAGGGCGCGCACCCGCAACTATTCTTCTAACCGCTAGACGAGGACGGGCTGAACCGGCGCCGCGAGCTCTTCCTCGGGGTGCTTGAACTTGTGCCGCTCTAGCTTCGTAAACAAGCTATAGACGCAAGGCACGACGTAAAGCGTGAGAAGCGTCGACACGAGAACGCCGCCGATGACCGCGACCGCCAGGGGGATGCGGCTCTCCGCTCCGGAACCGATGACGAGCGCCGGAGTAACGGCGCCCGCGACCGTCGCAATCGACGTCATCAAGATCGGGCGCAGGCGAATCAGGCGGCATTAGCGGGCATTTTTCGGAAGCTGTCTTATTACCATAAATTTAGTTAAGGGCAATAAGTGCTCCGAAACACCGTCTGACGCGGCCGAGGACCTCTCTCTACGAAAGGTTAAGATCGTGACGCGGAATATAGTCACCGAATCAATTATTGGTACACCTCTCGTATTCCGTCCAGCACATATACAACGGACTCCTATTATCACTCATACTATATTTTTCGCATTCCCCCGGCCACCACCACAAGGACGGCCCGCCGCACATGATCTTCTCGCAACGTTCATACGCTGCTTGGCACGCAATATTTGGACGCCGCGGAGGTGGTTTAGGCGAGGCCGGAGTGTGGCGCTTATAGAAAGAGCGCATCGCGTTTTCCGACTCATAAAGCTGATAAAACCGCTCTTCCGAGGAGGAGGTTACCTCATAAACTACGGTCGGCGCTTTCAGATTCTCGTAAAACGCCAGAAGCTCAGTAATTATCCGCTTAGTGTTCTCCATCGCGAATATATTCTGCCTGTTCAGCGCCGTCTGACTCTCCTCTAGGGCAATATCCCGCGCGATTTCTTGGAGACCCGCTTTACTCGCGGTTCGTCCGCCTGCGGAAGAAATGGCGCCCAAATATTCAAGGAACTCCTCTACGGGCGTCCCTCCCTTAAACCACTTCTCCTTATTACATTCCGCCGAATCGCATTTGAGAGACGCGGTGGGAGCGGAATAGTCGCAGATAAATTCCCGAACGACCTTCGCGTCCGCGCAGAAGATTTTCTTCGTTTGCGCCGAAGTATCCGTTAGAACAAGGGAGGCTTGGGCAACCGGAGGCCCGGCGAAGACGAAAAGGGAAAGCACTAATAAACGAAATTGGTTTGGTTTCATCGGCGAACTATTAGCGGGATTGCGAGTGCCGTTTCCAGAGAGGTCCGCAACTTCTGGTTACCACTTGGTAACCACGGCGGCTTAAGGGCGTTACAAGGCGGACTCCGCCTCACTAACGGAACGGCTTGATGGACAAAGGTACGCGCTTTCTACACGAGCCGAAAGATTGCGAAGATATCTTCGGCATGGGCTATCTCTTCCAACACTTTCAGTCAGCGCACCCTCAAGTGTGCTTCTAGGCTTTAGACCATCACTGGGCGGGGCGACGCTGCGAGCTCTTCCTCGGGGTGCTCAAACTTGTGCCGCTCTAGCTTCGTAAACAAGCTATAGACGCAAGGAACGACGTAAAGTGTAAGAAGCGTCGATACGAGAACGCCGCCGATGACCGCGACCGCCATGGGGATGCGGCTCTCCGC
Source organism: Pseudomonadota bacterium (assembly GCA_043767805.1). GTDB lineage: Bacteria > Bdellovibrionota > FAC87 > UBA2466 > UBA2466 > CAZZHG01. Next base: position 31,338 of record JAYUGC010000193.1, read on the forward strand.
TCCCGGACCAATGGCAAGCGCCGGAGGCACGGCACCCGCGACGGTAGCAATCGACGTCATGAGAATCGGGCGCAAGCGAATCGGGCAAGCTTCGAGAAGCGCTTTTTTGACGTCCGTTTGCCCCCGCTCCCTGACCTGATTCGTAAAATCGACGAGCAAAATGGAGTTCTTCTTCACGATACCCATGAGAAGGATCATTCCAATCATGCTGTACATGTTGAGCGACTGACCCGCGACGAGCAGACCGATGAAGGCGCCCGACACGCTAAAGGGCAGCGCCATCAGGACCGTCACGGGATCGATGAAACTATTGAACTGGGAAGCGAGCACCATGTACGCGACGGCAAGACCCAGCACGAGCGCGAAGATGAGGCTCTGAAATGTCTTTTTGAAATCCTCGGCGCTACCCGTGAGCACCGTCGTATAGCCGGCGGGTAAAACGTCTTTGGCGATACGATTCACGGCATCCAGCGCGTTTTGCTGGGACTTGCCTTTGGTGATATTGCCGAACACGGTCACCGCTCTCTCGCGATTACGGCGCGCGACACTGAGAAGGCTCGGGGCTTCGTTAATCTTCACCACATCCGTCAGAGCGATGACTTCGCCGCGGTTATTTCGAACGGTGAGGCTTTTGATCTTGTCGATTTGATTGCCGCCTTCGTCCAAGAGCTTCAGGCGGATGTCATCCCGGTGCCCCGCCTTCGGGTACTTACCGACGATGACGCCGCCAATGAGAGAGTTGATGGTCTGCCCGATGGTCTGGATGCTAACGCCGTGGCGCGCGGCTTTCACCCGATCGGGAACGACCCGAATCTCCGGCATGCCGACGAGGTAGTCCGAGTCTAGGTCAGTGACGAGCCCCGTTTTTCTGAGCTCCTCCATGATCTTCGTGGAGTACTCGCCGAGCTTACCCCACTCAGGTCCTTGGACCGTGAACTCGACGGGAAACCCCCGAGACGCCGTGAAACCCCGCATGGAAAGATCCTGCATATTGGCTTTCACATCGGGAATCTTATTGAACTCCGTGCGGCAGACCGCCATGAGATCTTGCTGGCTATTTTCCTTGTGAGTGACCGGGTCCAGCCCACGCTTGCCCTTGGGATGCATGGTAACGAACACGATCCCCGTATTGACGTCGCCACCGCCGAAGCCGCCCACCGAGACGAAATAGCGCGCCACTTCGGAACGCTTCGATAAGTACGCCTCGACGAGCTTGAATTTCGAGTCAGTGAAATCGATGGCGGAGCCAATGGGCGTCTGCAGCCGAACGAGGAAGCGGCTTTGATCTTCGGCCGGCACGAACTCCTTGTTGAGCAGAGTCACACAGTAAAGGCTCGCTCCGAAGAAAACCAAGGAAGCGAATATCGTGCCCCAACGCCAGCGCAGCGCCGTCTCGAGCGTGCGGCGGTAGCTCCCGGTGGTCAGAGTCAAAGTTCTTTCGATGGCGCGCCCGATACGAGTCGTTCGCTCCCCTACGGTCAAGAAACGGGAGCAACGCATCGGCGTCAGGGTGAGCGCTTCGAGGAGCGAGAGCAGCACCGCCACCGTCATGGTGACACCGAACTGGAAGAAGAACTTGCCGATGATGCCTTCCATGAAGGCCACCGGAAGAAAGATGGCGATGATGGAAACGGTCGCGGCCATGGCGGCGAAGGCAATTTCCTTGGAGCCCATGAGCGCCGCTTTCAGACGGCTCTCCCCGTGCTCCCGGTGCCGGATGATGTTTTCGAGCACCATGATCGAGTCATCGACGACGATGCCGATCGCAAGCGAAAGGCCCAAAAGCGTGAAAGTATTCAGGGTGAAGCCCGCCGCGGCGAGTACGATGTACGAGCCTACGATGGACGTGGGAATGGAGAGAAGTACGTTAAAGGTCGAAGACCAGGAGCCCAGAAAGAACCAGCACACGAGCGCCGTGAAGAGTGCCGAGAGAAGCAAAGTGAAATTGAGCTCGCCGACGGAATCCTCGATGAATTTCGTACTGTCGAAGTTGATGCCCAGATGCATACCTGCGGGAAGCGACTTTTCGAGCACCGCGATCTTACGGCGCACTTCTTTAGCGACGCCGACCGCGTTCGAACCGCGCTGTTTGCGGATACCGAGACCGACGGCGGGCTTGCCCATCCCGCGGCTGATGCGGCGGATGTCGGCGAGCCCCTCTTCCACCTTCGCGACTTTGGTCAAGGGAATGGGAGTGAAGTTCGGCGTGCCGCCGCGGGTGTTAATGGAGATCTCGGAAAATTCTTCGACCGAGTGAGCCTCACCCATGGTGCGGACGTTGTACTCACGGCCTTCGTTGTCGATCCAGCCCGCGGGCGGTTCCGCATGCTCGTTCTGAATGGCGGCTACCACGTCCGAAACGGTGAGCTGATATTGCTTCAGTCCCTTCGCGGAGACCCAGACTCGCAAGTTCGGCTCGACGTAGCCGCCTAAATTGATGTCTCCGACATCCGGAGTCGTAGCGAACTGCTGCTGAAGGTGATCGCGCGTGTAGGTGATTAGATCCTTGAGAGGAGCCGTCTCGCTCTCGAGCGTCAGCCACAGGATCGGCTGATCTTCCGGATTGGTTTTCGTAATGACCGCGGGATCCATGTCCTTGGGAAGCTTACGAGCGGCCTCGGCGATTTTTGCTTGGACGTCTTGGAGCGCCAGATCGATGCTGCGGCTTAAATTGAGCTGAATGGTGACGTTGGCCGTTCCGTTTTTAGAGGAAGACGTCACGAGCCGCACGCCTTGAATCGACGACACCGCGTTCTCGACGATGTCGACTACGTCGGTCTCCATGACTTCCGGCGCGGCGCCGAGAAGGCTTAAAGATACCGAGATGACCGGAAAATCCACGTCCGGCAGCTGACTCACGCCCATGCGCATGAAGGAGATGCCGCCGAAGATGATGAGCCCCGCCATGAGCATCCAGGCGAAGACCGGGCGCCGGATCGAAAGTTCAGAGAGATTCACTTAAGGCGCCTTTCCAGCGGCCGCCTCCAGCGCGGCCAAAGAGGACCAGGTCTCGAAATAGGTCTTATCGAAGACTCGTTTGGTCTCTTGAAAAGTATTCAAAGCCGAGATGACTTCGAGATTCGTCACCAGTCCCAGCCGGTAATCCGAGTTCTGAGTCCTATAATTTTTCTCGGCGAGCTCGGACGCTCGTTTGAGCGTTTGCACCTGACCGGTCAAGCTCACTAGCCGCGCGTGTCCGTTTCTGACTTCGGCCTCGGCTTCGCGGCGAGCGAGGGCGAGCCCAAGCTCGGCTTGCTTACGGACTTCCACCGCTTCCCCGACGGTGGCGGCGGTCGTGCCGCCCCGAAAAAGCGGGACGGTGAGATTCAAAGTGACGTCCCATTTGGAATTGGCGAGCACTCCGGTGCGAGTGAGATAGTAATTCGCGCCCGCATCGAGACTCGGCAAATGCCCGCCCTTTGCGACCCCCACCAACTCATCGGCGGCCTCTCTTTGCAGATCAAGGGCCTGCAGATCGGGGCGCGCTCTCGCGCCGGCCAGCCAGGTATCCAGGGCCGCGGGCGTGCCCGGTAATTTATCTCCCGGATCGGCCAGCATCGCATCGAGGGGAAGCAGCGTCGTCACCCGCAGCGACTCTCGCGCGCGAGTGACTTCCGTCTGGGCTCCCGCGAGTTGCGCTTCGAGGGTGGCGGTCTGAGACTCGGAAGAGAGTAGCTCACCTTGGCGCGAACGGCCGATGCGAACGCGCTGGCGGATCTCGTTCACGCGCTTCGCGGTCAGATCGGACAAAGTGCGCAAGTTGGCCAGATCCCGCTCGGCCGCTAGGACCGCGTAGAATCTTTGCGCGACCAGGAGATACAAACCTTGGCGCTGCCGCAGCTCCTCGGCCTGCTGCGCGCGAATGAGCACGTCGCGGCGGCGAAGCTCCGCGAAGTCCGACAAGCCGTGAAAGAGGGCTTGGGTCGCGCCGAGGCTCGCGGAATATTGATCGGGGTTCGTAAACGCGGCGGTTCCTCCCACCGGAGTGGGTCCCGTGTCCTGACGGGTGTAGCGGCCGTTGAGGCTCAGCTGAGGGTAGACGGCGCCCTGGGCCTGAGACTTTCTCTCCTCGGCCTGACTCACTTTTGCCCGCTCGATTTGCACGGACTCGGATTTTTCTAGAGCCGAATGGTAGGCGCCCTTTAGGTCGACTGCCCCCGGGGCAGCCGAAGCCATCGAGGTGAAAACAAGGATTCCAGGCACGAAACAGGTCCGAAAAGGCGACATTTTTCGTCACCTTACCCATCCTCCGTGGGCCCGGCATGGCGCGGAGTGTAATCTTAAGAATTGCCGAAACTTGTCTCTTGTTTCGGAAGTTAAGATTTCCGTATATTCCGGCCTCACCTCTTGCCTGGAGTTACGCTGGTGTTCGGAAAAACTTCCGCTTCCGTCGTCGGTCTCAAACCTTTCGTCTTTCGCGTGAAAGATGGATTCCTCATCGGCGTCGCGCCGGGTCCCGAAGCCGGCTCTCCCTGCGCCGAATGCGTGGGCGCCTGGCTGAAAGAGCGCGACGTGGAATCGGAGCGCGCCGAGCTTTCCGATTTGAACGTGCGCCGGGATTTGATTCCCGAACTTCTCACGGAAGCGGACCCTCACACGCTTTATGAAATCAACCGCGACGGAACGACCATGCGCCTGGATTGCGCCGTCTTCCCTCACCCGGGTTGCGCTTGCGCGAAAGCGCGCTACATCGCTCCCGGAACCTGGAACGACAAAACCAATTTCGCTTTTTCCCCGCTCTATCAGATCAAGTGCGTCCGTTACGGCACGCCGAACGGAAACCTCTGGCTCACGAGCGCCACGGGCGACTCGCCCATCTCTAAGCTGAAGATCACGGCATACGGCGTGGCTTCCGAACGCGAAGACGCGCGCTTTCGCGCGGTCGAGGAATGGATGAAGCGCGCGGCGGTGGCCGACCTTCCCGTGCGAGCGGCTCGTGGCAATAGCCTCGCTTCCGAAAATTTTCAGTCGGGCGGCTCCAGCCTCGAAGCTTTCGATCTCTCGCGAGGCGCGACCGATGGCCTCGGCGCCGGCACCACCCGCGAAGCGGCCATTCTGGATGCCTTGCTCAATCTCGCGAAAAACCGCACTTTGAAGAGCTTTGCCTCCTCGATGAAGAACCCGATGCTCGTCGTCGGCTCTAACAACTGGGTCCGCCAGCACGTGCCCTTCTTCTTGCTCCAGCATTACGACCTTCATTTGCTCTTCTATCCGAACTCGACTCCGGCGTGGGTAGTGGGCGTCGCGGCGCTTTCGCGCACGCGGACCGACGAGTCTCCGACTTTCGTTTTCGCGGCCGATCGCTCACCGGGCGATGCGTTTCAGAAAGCGCTCAATAAAGTCTTGGAAGTGTGCCGTCCCTCCGAATGGCGGGGCGAAGGCGAGCCCGAGATCGTGCGCGAACGTTTCGGCCTTCAGTCGAGAAAGACGGAGATGGAAGCCAAGCATCTCTCGAAGCTCAATATGTGGTGGACCCACTGGATTTACCGCTGCCCGAAGATCAGCCTCAAAGACATGCTCCATCTCGAGTCGTATCCCGGCACGGTGGACGTATGGCGCGATTACTTCAAGGACGGCCAAGAGCCTTTGACTATGATGAACGTTAATCACGACGGCTTGCCGAAAGACTTGCGCCATCTCGTCCGTCTCGCGGGACCCGCGGAGAAAAAGAGCCTGAACAACGTAAACGGCATCGGCACCTGGATGTTCTCGCAAGACGCGCACCAGGCCTAAAAAACTATTCCAGAAATGAGAAAGGGCGGCTCCCGTAAGGAAGCCGCCCTTTTCTTTTTAAGCGCGAATTAGTGAGGTCCGTTACCGACCGTCATCCCGCCGTTCGGGATGTTCATGGGACGCATAGAGGTAAAGAGCGTCTCGGTGAACACGAGGCGAGTCCATTCGCCCGTGGCCCAATCATAATCGATGCTCTTTAAGCGAAGGCTGCGAGCATAGTAGTAGCCTTCGATTCCCTTGGCTTGCAGCTCGGGAGCGGCCTTCACGGTCCACTCTTTGAAGGTAAACGGCTGGCTTTGACATCCGACGGGCAACGCGCAGGGAGTGGCGGAGAGCGTGTCACCGAACTCCAGGCGCTTCTCGATGGTGACCTTTCCCGTAAGCTTCGGAATGGGAGAAATCTTCGTTAGCCGACCCGTCGTAACCGGAGCGGGAGCCGGACCGGTCTCAGTCGAAAACGTAACGGCCGCTTCGAAGCGGATATCATATTTATCAGAAGTGCGAGTCAGACGAACCTCACCCAACTCCCATTTCTGGCCGTCGATCTGGAATGAGTAAACGCGGTGCCGGAGGTCCGAAGCACTCACTTCGAAGACCTGGACGTCATCAATGGCGCCGGGGGCCGCTTCGTAACTTTGGAAGCGGGTAAAATTCGCCGCTTGGGCGGTGGTCAGGGACATGAGGCCCAAGAGGGCGAAAAGCAATCGGTTCACGTTCAGCTCCTTCGAGAAAAATTGGTTGGGACAGACAGGCTTATAGCCACTTTCGTTGAGCCGGCACAAGGCGGGGAACTCCCCTTTTGTTAGCGCCTCGCTAACGTTTCCATGGTAAGTCATCGTAAATACGGTATTATGCGACCGTGAAGTCGGTTTATAGCTACCAAGATTTTCGGCGCTTTTTGGCCGATTATTACACCCGGCAGAAGGGCGCGCCCGGCGGCTTTTCCTTCCGCCGTTTCACGCGAGAGACCGGCGTAAAATCACCGAACTATCTGAAGCTGGTAATGGATGGAAAACGCACTCTCACCCCGGCGTTTCTCTTTCGCTTCGCGAAGGGTTTGGGGCTAAATCACCATGAGACGCAGTACTTCGAGTGCCTGGTGCACTTCAATCAAGCGGAGGACTCCTTACAGAAGTCTTATTACCGGCAGCGACTGAAGGAGCTCAAACGAAACACCCCGCGATCTGGCGTGAAGCTCGAACATTCTCGCGTGGAGCTTCTCTGGTACGAGCCTCTGATTCAGTTACTCCTCGACGGAAAAACCGTCGAGGAAGGCGAGCGTTACCTAACCGAGCACCTTGGTAAGAAGATTCCCATTGCCGCCGTCATCGAAAAATCGGTGGCGGAGGGCATTCTGGCGGTGGAAGACGATCGCTACCGGTTGCAAAGTCTCTTCACCGAGTACCGCGACAAAACGTCGCGAAAGATCTCGTTCGAGCATTACATCAAGGGACATCTCGAGCACGCCCTCGGTAACTTCTCCGAGCTCTACCCAAAAGGGAAATTCGTCTGCCATTCTTTCACCGTAGCGAAGAGCCGGCTCGACTACTACCGCTCGCTCGTCTCCGCGTTTCTCCTGGACATCAACCGGCACTCGGAAGATGAACCGGCGGAAGAGCTCCTGCAGCTGAACGTACAGCTCTATCCCCTCAAGGGAGAGATTCGTCCTTGAGATGCGCCCCCACCCTTCACGTTTGAATAGGCTTCCACGTTTGCGCATCCAACGGACGCACAAAAGAAAAAGCCGCTTCTCCCGAGGGAGAAGCGGCTTTCCCTATTGAATTAGAGTCCGGCTATTAGCGAGACGTCTTCGTGGCAGTGAACACGAAGGCTTGGTTTTCGCTCGCCTTCTGGGCAATGTGGTTCGTCTTAGAGTCGTTGTTCAAGCACTGAGCCGTCGTGGTGCTATTCATTCCGTATACGTCATTCTTCATCGTCACGCTAATGACCGCTGAAGTGGCTGACGCTTGCTGGATGTTAATGGTCACCTTCTCGTTAATCCGGCAGTCGATATTCGTACAGCTGCTACCGGGGGTCCCGATGCAAGCATGTTCGGCATGGTCTTTCTTATCGACTACGGTACCCACGGTGCCATTGATGATGAGCTCATTGGCGACGAACCGGCCTTGAGGACGGTCGTCTCGGAGCGTGACGGCGCCAGCCGCAGGGCCAGAACCACAACCAGATCCTGTGCATGCGAGCTGACCCGCACTCAAGGCTGCCTGCTGCTTCGACCAATCACGTTCAATTTCACGTCGGCAGCTACCGCCGCTGGAATCATCATTGTGAGCACTCATCACACAGATGGCTTTACAGTCAGCAACGCTAAAGTCGAAGCCGTGACCATTTTGCCAATGATCGGTATTCGCAGCGATTTCGTTGCAAGTCATCGAGGGGCCCGCATAAGTCGCCCCACATGCCGTCTTGCCGCCGCCGAAACTCTGAGCCTTGAAGTTCATAAGGTCCAGCGAATACGGGGTAAGCGGAGTCGTAAGAGACGCATCACTGGTGGTCCAGCCTGTGGGAAGTTGTCCAGTCGGAATTCCTTCGGTGGAACCGCAGGCCGCGTACATGGTAGCATCTTGCCATACGGCAAAACCATAATGCGTCTTCGCATCAGCATCAGTTATAGGACCCATTTGGTGAAAAAAGAGGCTAGAGGGAGGTCCGCCGTCACGATGTCCCTCGGGGCAAGCAAGTCCCGTCGACGGGACGATGCAATTGGAAACGGCCCACGTTCCCGTCATGCTCGCGAACGTTCCGGGGACCACCGTGGTGCTGCCACCCGCGGCGGAGCCCGTGACGTCGGCTTTCACGACCGTAGCCGTACCCGTCGAGAGATCGAGGGTAACCGTGCCGAACTCGAGATCGCCACCCGAGCCGGAAACGTAAGTGCCTTCGTTGGTGGTGGTACCGTCGAGACCAGTGGTAGAGCCCTTAAAGGCAACCGTCGCCACGATCGTCGTGCCCGAGAGAACGAAGCAACCGAGCGGAACGCCCGCGGCGCTCGCGATCTGTAAGGAAAATTTGTGGGTGGTGTCGTCGACTTCACCCTCGCCCGATTCCGGAGTGCCCGAGAGCGTCACGCAACGCACTTTATAAGTCGCGCGCTGATCGGCTTCTTGCAGATCCATCGCGCGGCTCGCCGTCGTGGCGAGTGTTCCCGAGATGGTCACGGTAGAAGTGGCGGCGGTGGTACCACCGCAGTTATTCAAGGCAAAGCCGACTACGGCTAAGCCAAGCGTTCCCGCTATGAGTTTTTTCAGGTTCATTATGCAGTCCCTCGTATTTTTTTCTGGGTCGTTGATTTTGGAGAGGATTCGGAAAATAAATGAAGACTTATCTTCTCAGGTAACGGGAAATGAAGATAGGTTAATCCCGTCAATAAAATATAAATTTTCGACGCTTCGCCTCTTCTTCTTTAAGAAGCGCGTCACCAGTTTAGGTGATCTAGCTAGCGCTTGAGATTTAGGGCGGCTCTGAGTTGCTTGGCCATTTCGGCGCGAGTGAATTGGGTCATGACCACTTCGTGCGCCTTCTTTCCCATTTCAAACAACGCATCGGGACGTTTGGCGACTTGCGCAATGGCATTGGCGAGATCGGTTACGCTGTCGGGCACGACGAGAAGGCCGTTCTCACCGTGCGTGATGATATCGGTCGCGCCCCCACAGTCATAAGCGATGGAAGGAAGCCCGAACGCCGCGGCTTCCAGATAGACGATGCCGAACCCTTCCCCGCGCCAGCGTTTATCCCAGCGCCCGAAACGGGAAGGCATGATGTACACGTCCGCTTCGCGGTAGGCCGTTTCGAACTCGCTTCTCTCTTTCACGCCGCCACGAAACTCGACGACGTCGGAGAGCTCGAGCCGCTCGACCAGCTCTTCCAGGCGAGGCTTGTCGGAGCCGTCACCTTGAATGATGTAACGAAGCTTCATCTTGGGATCGCTGTAACGCAGACGGTAGAGTGCGTGAAGCACATGATCCTGACCTTTGTAACGCTCTGAAGCCTCGAGACGCGAGATGGTCAGCAAAGTGAACGGGCCGTCACCGCCGCGCGCGCGGCGCGGACTGGGAAATTTCTCGTACGCGGCCGGCAACGGCGGATGCACGATGGCGATCTTTTCCGCCTCGAAACCTTGCTTGACGAGCATCGCCTTCGTCCACTCACTGATGGAGAGAATGAGCTTTGCTTGCTTCATGGCCCAAGCGTCCTGAGGCCAGAGATCTCCCCAGACTTCGATGCCGTACGCGACGATGGCAAACGGAATGCCGGTCCAGCGATGAAGCGCATACACCAAAGGGCCCAGGGACACATGGCCCGCGAGAAGCAAAGTGGGCTTCAGACTATCCACTTCTTCTTTCGCGGCCTTTAAGATCGGCGGCCAGTACCGATTGACCAAGACACCCATGCCGGGAAGCTTCGGCACCGAGACCAGCCGAACTCCGTAAGGGCGCGACGGCGCTCGCGTCGCGGGGTTCCGGCGAGGAGCGACGCACGCACTCGTGCCCACTCCCCAATTCTCAGTGGCGGCTTGCAAAAGATCGTCTTGGTAATACTCGATGCCGCCGAATCCCTCGAAGAGAGAGCTATTTTGCAGCATCAAAATGCGCTGGGAACTCTGATCCCGCGGCGGAGGTGGAGCTACCTTCGGCATAAGCCTAGTGTACTAGACCTACGCCCAGGTTTCAGGCGTTGGTGTAAACCTGGTGCTTCGGCCGGCCGGCGAGGATTTGTTCCTTGCCCCAGTTCGTCACTTTGGCGAACTGCTCGGACTTGATGAACGCGTCGAATTGAGCCTTGTCGTTCCACTCGGAGACGATGAGATAAGACGTCGCCGCCGCGACATCGCGGTAGAGATGAGAGACGGTGTGACCGGGCATCTCTCTCATGACCGTGAGCACTTGCCCGAAAGCGCGCTCGAAAACCTGTTCTTTGCCCGGAAGCACCGTATAATTCATGCCGATGGTCACCATAATGACCCCCGTTATAAACTCACCTATAATAAAGTAAATGGAAAATCGGCGGCAAACGCGCAACTACTTCCCTGAGCCCCGGTTTCAGCTGAGGTTTCTCGGTATGCTGCTCGCGGGCGCCGTCGTGGAGCTAGCGATCATCGGCGGCATCCTCTATCACTTTCTCAAAGAAAACTACACGCTGCTTGTAAAGTACGCCGCCTTGGACGAGCAGACGACGAAAGTGCTTTACGACGAGCTTCGCCTGCTCACGCTGACCATCGGCGGCACTTTTCTCCTCTACTTGCTGATTCTCGCCGCCCTCGGCCTCCGCTTTTCCCATCAAATCGTCGGCGTGATGGCCGCACTGAAACGCACCATCGCCCAGATCAACCGCGGGGAAGAGGCGACCCTTAGCTTACGTCCCGGCGACCACTTCCAAGACGTACAAGACGGCTTCAACGCCATGGTAAAGCGCCTTCGGGATGGCCAGAAGAAAACCTCCTGACCTCGGCTTCCCTATTTTGTCGCGGCCTTACAGACGTCGGCGGCGGAACAGCGCTGACAAAAGCTAAGCTTCTCCGCCGCCTCGGTGACCGCACCACACTTCTGACAAAACTCGTTCTTCGCTGATAAAATCGCCGCCTCTTTCCCCTCGATGGCGGCCTTCAGACGCTTCTGGGCGAAAACGACTTTGATTGCCGATCCATGCGAGAGGGAGTCGGCGCCTCCGTCGACCTGATTGACGAAGTCTTCCGACACGAACTTGTGGTACTTTTCATTGAGCTCGGCTTGCAGAGTCGTAAACTCATCGAGCTGCTTTTGGGACAAATCCAGACTGACTCGCAAGTCGCGGCACTCGTCGGTAGCGCGCGCGGATAGGACGACTGACATGCCAATGAAAATCAGTTTCCAGCTAAAAAAAGGACCTCGCCTAAAAGTCATCGGGATGATTGTAGCCCTTTTTGCGGCCTTGAGCCTAGGTCAAGTGGCCCGAGGCGAGGCCACGAAGGCGGCGGGCGATCTCAAACTTCCTTCGCTCGAGACGGGTAAAGCCGATGCCCCCAAAGGCGATCTCAAATCGAGAGTCACCGAGCTCGAGGAGGGCTTGGCGCGCTTGGAAGCCGAAGTGGCCATTCTGAAGACCCAAAACACCATGGTCATTCAGAGAACCCAGATCTCTTACCTTAACGCAACGTATCTGACCGTCGGCATGTCGCTGCTCCTTCCCCGCAGCACCACGTTTGCCATCTCCACCGACAGCGGCATTGGAGCCACGGCCGGCATCGGAAGGTACTTGGGAACGCACCACGTTTTCGAAGCGGGGCTCGCCTGGGACTTTTATCTCGCGGTGGATTTTCAGTACCGCTACGAGTTTCACACCGCGGTGTCGCGGATGAGCTGGGGACCGGTCATCGGCTATCGCACGAAGATCGTTTCCCTCTCGCCGTTCGATCATTTCATTGCGAACGCGGACGAAGTGCGCCACTCGCTTTACTACGTCGGCGGGATTCTCGGATTTCCCGTCGGCGGGAACTCGTTACTCAGGGCGGAGCTGCTCTATTTGAGAAACGTCCAGCAAGTCATCACCGCGAACGTCGGCGTGCACTTCTTCTTGTAGGTTACGCGAGCTGACCGGTTTTCACGTACCAGTCCCGCGTCTTGCGGATGGTTTGAGCCAAGTCTTCTCTAGGCATCCAGCGGAAGCGCTCTTGGAACGCCTTCGAGGACACCACCCAGCGGTTCGGCCAGATCTCTTTCGCCCGATCGGGAGAAAGAGACGGCAAAGACGCCCGCCAGCGCGGAATCGTGTTTAGAAATTGCGAGAACGCCCAAAGCACTCCCTGAGGGACGGTAACGAAAATGCCTTTGCGATTGCTCGCCTTGGCCGCGAGAGAGATGAGCTCGCGATCGGTCACGGGAGCATCGGACGCGATGAAGTAATAACGGCCTGGGAACGAGCGCCAGTCCCCTTCGTCTTCGAGGGCCGCAATCACGGCGGAGACCAAATCGAAAACGGAGATGTAGCTATAGGACTTGGTCTTGAAGCCCGGCTTGAAGAAGAGCGGCGTTTTGACCATCTTAAAGAGCGGAAGCGTCGCCTGATCCCGCGGCCCGATGACCATGGGCGGGCGGAGGCAAAGGTAGTTCAGCTGAGGAAACTCGTCGCGCATCCGCTTTTCCATCTCGAGCTTCGAGTGCCCGTACCAGGTGACAGGCTCGTCGGACTCGCCTTCGCACATCACGCCGTCGTCGCCCTTTCGGCACGGGCCACTCGCCGCTTGGGACGAGAGAATGATGGCGCGATCGGGAGCTTGAAGGGAGCGGAACAACGCCAGCGTGCCGTCCACGTTCACGTCGAAATACTCTTTTTTCGAGAGGGCGAACAAAGTTCCGGCGGCGTGAATGACGTGCTCGAACCGAGGGGCGCCCGCGAGTTTCCAATCGGAAGCCGAGGCCAAGATGGGCTTAATCTTGGCGGGAATCCCGGAGAAACCGTCTCCCACGAATTGCTCCTTGAGCTTTTCGAGACTGCGCACCGGCACCCACACTTCTTCGTAGCGGTTTTCCACCATCTCCCGAAGCAGAATGTTACGTCCCACGAAGCCCGTGGCTCCAGTCAATAAAAGCCTCATTGCATTCCCCCGAGCGGTCTTTCAAAAATACGATAGGTCTTATACTTGTGGCCGCCCATGGTGGTGATGGCCTTGATCATTTCGGCGTTGCTCTCTTCAATCCAGGAGAGCTCGCCGCCCAGATAGTTCGCACGGGCTCTCGACATCGACTCGAAATAGAAGAGCGGCGCGATGCCTTTGTTGCGAAACTCCGGATCGACGCCCAGTACGGCGAGACGCACTTCTCGCGGCGCCTTCGTCTTTAAGAGCCAAACGAATTTCAGTATGCGGAAGAGGCCCCTGGAGCTCCGCACTTTCCATAAAAGCTCGTTGATGTTCGGAATGGTGAGCGAAAAGCCCACGGCCTGCCCGCCTTTTTCGGCGATGAGCACCATGTTCGGATCGAGAATCGTTTTGAGATCTTCCGCGGAAAATTCCAAATCTTCCTCGGTAATGGGCACGAAGCCCCAGTTCCGATCGAGGGTACGGTTGTAGAGCTTGGTGATGATCGGGATCTCTTTCTTCAAATTCTTGAGATCGATGTTGCGGATGGTGATACCCGTGTTGCGCTTTACTCTCGCGACGATTTTCGCAATGCGCTCGGGAACGGGGCCCTGGGCGGAAAGATAGAAAGCGTAGAGATCCCGCGCGGGGGCGAGCTTCATCTTTTCGTAGAGGCTCAGATAGTAGGGAGGATTGAACGGCATCATGACCATGGGGGTGGCCTCGAAGCCTTCCACCAAAAGACCGCAGTCTTCATTGACGGTCGGATTGTAAGGGCCGCGCATGCTTTCCAGGCCCTCTTCCTTCAACTTTTTTTCCGCGGCGGCAAATAGCGCCTTGGCGACTTCCTCGTCGTCGATGCAGTCGAAAAAGCCGAAGAAGCCGACTTTGTCTTTGTAATAGGCGTTGTGAGAGTGGTTCACCGTGGCGCAGATGCGGCCGACGAGTTTACCGCCCTGCTCGGCGATGAAGGGAAAGAGCTTACCGTGCTTGGCGAACGGAGACTTGCCGTTAAAGATCTTTACTATGCTGCCCGGAAACGGGGGCACGAAGAACGGCTCCTGCTTCAGAATCGCTTCCGGAACCGCTTCGAACTGCTTCAGTGCCTTCTTGCTCCGGCACTCGGAAATCGTAACCA
>JAYUGC010000194.1:0-20126 GCA_043767805.1 Pseudomonadota bacterium
GCCGGGTTTCCAATTCGGAGATATGGGGCTGAAACTCTGGTTTCTTGTCCTTTAAGAATTTGGCGAGGTATCCAATGGCCGAGCTAAGCACCACGGACTTTACATACTCAATTTCAGGGCCGAACTCCCGGGCGATGGCGCCTCCGAGGGGAGCCCGAGGCGCGCGCGGCAGAGCGGCGGACGGGCGGGGACTTGCGTCCCCGCCTTTTCCGACAGCCATATTGCCTAGCAAAAAGCCACCGCCTACGGCGACTCCCACGCAGGTCCAAGGGCGTTTCTGGACTTGGTACTCAGGATTTAGATGCGCCAGTGTTTCCGATACGGCGTTTTTGACGTCGGCGACGGAATCCTTTGCCTGCTCGTACTTACCTTCCACGATGGATCCGAACTCATGGAGGTTCGCCTCGAGAGCGGCGCTGGTTTTATAGATGTCCTGGCGGATTTGTTCCGTTTTGCTAGGCATGAAGCGTCTCCTAAGAATCGAAGTTAGTCTCTACGAGCGCCGCGAACGACGGTCGCAATCAAGGCGCCAACGCCGAGGCCGATGGCCAAGGCCTGGAGCGGATACTTTTTCACGAGCGATGTGGCCTTTTTACCGGCGTCCGCGAAGAAGTCTTCCGCGCCTTCGAGCCATTCACCCGCGTTAGACAAGCCTCCGTCGACAGCTTTCACGACGGCTTTGGCCTGCGGGCTGTCCATAGCGGAGTCAAACACGTCTTCGGCCTTCTTCGCGAAGTCTCCAATGATGGTATTGGCTTCGTTAGCAACTTCCCGGCCCTTCGTGGCGGCTTCGTGACCTTTTTTCTGAATTTCGTTACGTGCGGTTTCCATGATCTAAATCTCCTGGTTACAAGTTTCGAGGATTACCTGGTGCAAGGTGCGTACCATTTACGCGCGGGGCTCGCGTGCGGCGGGCGCTTTCGCCGTGAGGCGCCGCAGTATGAGGAAGGCGCCTATAAGAGGTAGCGGAGAAACGGAGTACCACCAGCGGCTCAAGGGCCGCGCAACCGCCTCTATTAGAGATGAGCGCTCGTCGCGCAACGGGCGCCACTCTTCATCCAGGTCGCGCTGATAGCGGGGCCGCGCATCTCCGAACAAGACTTCATCCAAGTTTTTTAAAAGCTTCATATGAGTTTTCCTCCGGTTCACCTCGACATACGCAACATTGATGCCAGTGAAAATAGCTACAAATTCGTGACGAGCTCGGCGTTGACACGTCTCTAAACGGGAACAGCGTCCGCTAACGGAGACAACCGTTTCCTCAAAAAAAGGACGCGCGCCGGAGATTTCTAGCGCGCGCGGCCGTGGCACGCCGGTTGCACTGACGATTTAGCACAACCTTCGGACTCGTCTATCGATCGCCGGGGGCAAACTTAGATGGGCTCCAAAGTAGAGCTCGTCCTTTTGGGAGGTAGATTATGTTGAGAGCTGCGTTAGCCTTTTTCGTTTTGGCCCTGATCGCGATGTTCCTCGGCGCTAACGGCGTCGCGGGCGTTTCCCTGGAAGCGGGCAAGCTTCTTCTCATGGTGTTCTTGGTCCTCGCCATCGTTAGCGGTGTCGTTGGCTTGGTATCCGGGCGCGGTCCGCGCTCGCTCACTTAGTTTTACTCAATTGGAAAGCGGAGTTTTAAGATGCGGAATTCTATGTTTAAGACCCTGATGGCTCTGTTGGCTGGCGTTAGTTTCTTTCTCGCGGCGGGCGTTAGTTTGCGCGCGGTAGCCAACGAAAGTACCGGCGAGAAGATTGAAAATAAAATGGACGAGGCTGGCAAAGACATGCGGAAGGGCAGCCGCAAGATGAAGCGCAAGGCGCGCAATGCGAGCGGTCACGGCAGCGTCGGCAAAGACATGAAAGACGCCGGCAAAGACGCGGGCGACGAGATCAAAACGGGCGCGAAGAAACTCAAACAAAAGGTGGATTAATCCCATGAGCATTTTCACGGAGCTCAAAAAGGATCACAAGCAGGTCAAGGCGCTTTGTAAGGCCATCGAGAAGGAAGAAGAGTCTCCGAAGAAGCGGTTGAAGCACTTCTTGGAGCTCGCGAACCTTCTTAGCCATCACACCTACGCTGAAGAAGAAGCCTTTTACGAACGCCTGAAGCCCGAAGGGGGCAAGGCGCGGGCCTTGGCGCTCGAAGGCTATGAAGAGCATCATGTCGCTGACTTTCTGCTCAGCGAGCTGAAGAACCTCTCCGTGGAAGACGAGCACTGGACCGCCAAGTTCACGGTGCTGAAGGAATCGTTGGAGCACCACATCGAAGAGGAAGAAGAAGACATGTTCGCGACCGCCCGGAAGAAGTTTTCCAAGGCCGAGCTCGAACAGGCCGGTAAGGCTTTTCTAAAGCTCAAGAAGGCGGGAGATTCCATTCCTGATAAACACACGTTTGCGGGATCCCAACGGGGTCACGTCGGCGGCGCCCGCGCTTAACTAGCCCCAAAGGAGTTTTCTCATGGATCAGACACCACAGACCGGCGATTCTCGTCTCGAACAACAGGGGGCTACCCTAGGCAGCGCTCATAGCGTCGTTCCCGATGGGAACATCCCAAAAGAAGCCTTACGCGAGAGTGCTCGGGCTCATGCCCGCAAGGGCTCTAAAGAAACGGATTTCGACCAGAGCCGGGGCGGGGTCGGCGAGGCTAAGCTGGAAGCGACGGCCGGAAACGAGGCTTTGCGCCGCGGCCCTCCCTGGCGAGTGCTGGCGCTCGCGGGCCTGTCGATCGCGGCGGTGACGTTTTTTGTCGCTCGTTCTCGGCGATAAGTCCTTTCCCGACGGCAAAGACACGGCACGAGGCAGTGTGCTAGAAGGAGGTCCTTCGGAACATCTATTGAGTAGGAGTTTTGCGTGGTCGCGTCTGCGCCCAATCGAAAAAATCAGGTCACTTTCATCACCTTTCTGCTCCTTTTGGGAGCCTTGGCGGTGGTCCTGTTTCGGATGTTCGGCCCGTATTTTCTAGCGCTCTTTATGGGCGCGATCTTGGCGCTGATGTTCCGTCCGCTCTTTCGCCGCCTTCGGTCGCGCGGGATGGGCGCCCGCCCTTCGTCCGCTCTGCTCACTCTGCTTCTTACTTTAGTGCTCATCGGTCCCGTGGCTTCCTTCTCGGTCATCGCCGTCAATCAAAGCATCGACTTCGCGAAAACGCTCTCGGGCTATCAAGGGCTCAATCTCTCATCGCTCGAAGGCTATCTCTTTCGTTTTCAGTCCATCCGGGATCTCGCGGGGAGCCGCGAGAATCTCACCTTGAAATTGCAAGACGAGATCCAGGGCTTCGGTCGTACCGCTTCCTCCTGGCTCGTGGTGCAACTCTCGACCCTTCCGGACTTGGCCGTTCAGCTCACGCTGGTGCTGCTTACCTTCTATTTTTTCTTGATAGACGGCCCGAGGCTACTCGTTTGGATGCGGGATAAAGTACCGCTCGATGCCGACGTGCGGGAAATCCTCTACCGCTCCTTCAAGGATACCGCCATCTCTTCCATCTGGGCGACGGTGCTCGCGGCCGCGGTGCAGGCCGTGATTCTCTTCATCGGATTTCTGGTGCTTGGGGTGCCCGGGGCTTTCTTCGGAGCTTGCGTCACCTTCTTCTTTGCCTGGATTCCGGTCGTCGGGAGCGCGCCGGTTTGGATTGGCGCGGCTATTTATCTCTTCGCCCATCACGCGCCGGCTAGCGCGGCCGCCATGATAGGTTTCGGCATTCTGACGAGTGTCGCCGATCACATGGTGAAGCCATGGATGCTCAGGGGCAGAAGTCATCTCCACCCGCTCTTTGCGCTCGTCGGTATCTTTGGCGGCATTCACATGTTCGGTTTGCTCGGAGTTTTCTTCGGACCCATCCTGACGGCTTCTTTCGTCTCACTGCTCGAAATCTGGCCCGAAGTCCGGAAACGTTTCTTTGCCGGTCGTTTAACGCCTATGGAGGCCGCATGAAAGCGCGCGTTTGGTTCTTGATGGTTATGATGCTGGCCGTCCGCGTAAACGCGGACGTCGCCGAACCGCCGGTTGAATCTGGCTCCCAGGCCGCAGTGGAAAAGCCGGCGGAAGAGGCCGGAAGCTCCATGGCTCCCATCGTCGGCTACGAGCCGACTTTCGGGTTCATCGCGGGCGCTGCCTATTTCTATCAGAGCGAAAAAACCGACTGGGGCATCGATATAAGCACCAACTTTCACAAGGTGTATCAGGCGCACGGGCACGTGGCCCAGGATCTTGGATCTTCCTGGCAATACGAAATTCAACTCGGCGGCAATCAAGGTTACGACCCTTACTATGGTGAGGGCGGCGAAACCAAGGTGGGCGATCGCGTGAAGCTTTGGGGCGTGAGCTCCCGCAATGAAGTCCGTCTGGCTTTCAAGGTCTCGAAGAACGTGTCGTTTGGCATCGTCGGAGACCTGCGCGTGCATACGGAGAATGGGACCGAGGACTCGCCGGCGCGGATGTTCCCGAATGAAACTTCTTTAGGAATCGGCGGCGAGGTCATCATCGATTACCGTAATCATCCCAATCGGCCGACGAAAGGCTTTCTCTTGCGTACGCGCGGCACTGTCATTCCGCCGAAGTGGTCCACCGTGCCCAACTCAAAAGAGTTCGCTCAGCTGGAAAGTAGCTTCACCGTGTATCAGGCGATCCTGGACGACATCATTCCGGACGTGGTCGCCGCGTTCCGGGTCATGGGCGGTTACACCTTTGGTCACTCGACCTATGGCTATGCCTACCGCCTGGGCGGTAGCGATCGGCTAAACGGGTATCTCGAAAACCGCTTCCGCGGGGATAAGTACTATCTCCAGCAGACCGAGCTTCGTTTTCCGATCTTCAAGATGGTTTCCGGCGCCGCGCTCCTGGGCTTTGGCGATGCGACTCATAGCGTTTTCAGCAATCCTAAAATGTCTTACGGCGTTGGCTTGCGTGTCGGGCTTCCGCCCGACTGGGTCAGCAAGGTGCGCATCGATCTCGCCTTCGGGAAAGATGAAAAAGGCGTCTTCGTCGACTACGGCCAAACTTTCTAGGCGGCGAGTCTCGGCGCTTCGTTCAGGGCCGCCCCCCTGCCTTCGGGGTCCTACCTGGCCTCCTTGGCTGGACCTGGAGAGGGGCGGAGGGCAAAGAAGTGCGCTTGGGTATTTCAGCTTTTTGATGGGTGGCAGTAGGGTGGGGCGGTTGGAACGTTCCGCCCAGGAGCCGTTCTCCTTCCAGGCCGCCCATGAAATCCCTTTTTAATAGAGTGGCTAGTGCTACGCGCCAGAAGCGGCAATTTATTATTTTTTGGGAGGCTTCGACCAGTCGAAGGCGCCTTTGCCTTCCATCCACGCCGCCGCTTTTTGGCGGAGCTCGGGAGTGGGCACGAGCCTAAGGAACGCGAGCACGTCGTCCGTGCCCATTTCCTTGCGGATGCGGCGGTAGGTGTCCAGATAAACGCGAAACTTGTCCTCGGCTTCCGTGTCGAAGGAAGGCGGATAGCGATCGGAGATCTTGATGAAGGTCTCGACGGGCTCTTTCTTTTTGACCAGGTCGAGGGCGGTCTTTTCGTTGAAGGCGGTCGCGGGCACGTTCAAAAGCAGACAGAGCGCACGGCAGGCCCGTGGAAAGCCTTCCTTCTGGTTCGCGCTTTGCTCAACACTTTCCCAGGCCGAGCGAACTCTTTCTTCGAGACCCATGCCGATTATTCTACCACCGCCCCTGAAGCGCCGCCGAGCAGCGTTTGGAGAAAATGGTAACGGGCTCGCTGGGACGCTTTTCCCAGCATGTCATGGTCGTCGTCGATCCACGAAATGAGGCAATTGGGGGGCGCCGTCGTTTCAATCTCCCTCCCCTGAGACGCTTCTATCCAGGGATCCCGCGTGCCGAACTGCAATAAACCCGGAAGGGATAAGTCCATAACCCTCGTCGTCAAATCATGGGGCCGGGCGATGGAGCGGAAGGCGCTAGCTACGAAAGGGCCCTGAGCCCGAGCGGCCACGGCAACCGGGTGCTCGCTTACTAACCAAAACTCGCTAAGCCGCGGTACGGATCCCGCGGCGAGAAAGCCTCGTGCCGGGGTCTGGCCGACGCAGGCGGCGGCGACCGATCCGCCCAAGTTGAAGCCTGCGACCACCAACGGGAGTCCCGCTTGGGACAGCGGATCGGAGGCCCAGGCCCGCGAGGCTTCCTTGGGCAACTGGCTCCAAAACCGGGCTTCGGACTCCGGTTGTTGAGGACCGCGAGCGGGAGACGTCCCCGTGAGGTAACTCGCCCTCCAGGCCAGTACGGCCACGCCCGATTCGGCAAGCCGTTCCGCTTCGCTACGAAATTCCGGCTTGAAGCCCGTGGCGGGTGGACAGAAAAAGGCAATGCCAAGGCACGCGCCGTTCGGTGTCCATCGATGAAAGCCCATGGACGAAAGGCATACCTCCTTTTTGAGAGGAGGAAAGTTAAGATTACGGGACGGAGCCGTCGCCGAACGCGAGGTAATTGAAGACGTGATACTCCTTGCGCCCGATGCGGTAGCTCAGCTTGTGATCGGAGTTGGGAAGGAGATTCAAATCGAAGGAGAGACAGCCTTCCGGTAAAGCGTGGCCCTCGCTCGCGGTGAGCGCGCGCGCCGTCGTCACTTGTTTACCGGCCGCCGCTTCGAAACTCACTTCGAGACCGCTGGGAAGAGCGAGGCACGAGTCCTCCGCGCTTTTCGGGCCCGGGCAATACATGCGAAAGGCGCCCGGAAGGGGGGCGTAGTAGCAAGACGTGTTCACGATCGTGACTGGAAGATCCGAGACGAAGGCCGTCGGTCCCGGCGTGCCGCCAGTGGCTTGGCCGCCGCCGCCCTCGGGCGCTTTGGTGCAGGCAATGAGCAGAAACGAGGAAAAGATCAGAAAAGTTCTGGCTACGTACCGCATGGCTGAACCCCTACCGTTAAGAGGGTATTTCCTACTTTCTAATTTTAGTCTCAGAGCGTGCTGCAATTGTTGGGGCTAAGTTTCTACGTTATTTCGGTAAGTTAGGGCCATTGCCCAAGGTTTCTTGTCAGGCGGCCCTGCCCGGTTTATCGGGCATTCAGAGTCTGAACGCGTCCTTCGGTTCGCAGGGGTCCTTCCGCGTCCTGGTCACGTGGAGCCCGTTGTGCGCGAGGACACCGCTGCCGGAAAGGCCGACACCCTTCAGCGCGTGAAAGAGCTGGGGGAAAGGTTCACCTTTCGACGGAAATCACGAGTGCGAAGCTCGGTGCCGAAGGCATGAAGGTCACCCTCTCGGACGGCACCGCGTTCACTTGCGACTTGAGCATCGTGCAAATCGGCTTCTTGTTCGCGAAAGAAGTCTTCGAAGAGCACAAAGTCCGCTTGAACGACGATGGCAGCATCGCCATCGATCCTTACTTCGAGACGAGCCGCTGCGGTATCTTCGCGGTGGGCGACGTCCATGGGGACATCAAGCAGGTCACCGCCGCTTGGGCGGAAGGCATTCAAGACGCCATCTACGCTTTCAAAGAGATCACGGCCCCTATTGGCTCAATCAAAAACCCCTCCGGGACTACAAGGTGGCGCTCATCGGAGAGAAGATCGCGGTGGCCGCGAGAAACAAGGCAACTAAGCCTTAAAAAAGTGTAGGCGTTCCGTTTTGCTTGAGTTAAGTCAGTGCAAAACCGCCTGAGGAGAAAAGGATGAATCAGCCCGAGACCGCCCCCGAGTTCGACGACGAAACCGAGATCATCGAGCCGTCCGCGCTCGGAAAGCTTTTCACGCAGCTGGGCGGCGCCCTTGGTTTGAACGATGAAGAAGAGATCGACCTCGACGACGATGCCTTCGAAGACGACGAAGACGACTCAGACGCCGAGGCCGACCTGGAATTCGACGAAGAAGCGTTCTAGTCCGGAAGGCGCTTGATGAGGTGGTAACCGAACTGGGTCTTCACCGGCCCGGAGATTTCGCCCACTTTAAGCGCGAACGCGGCCGTCTCAAAGGGCGCGACCATCTGGCCCTTGCCGAAGCTGCCGAGGGATCCGCCATCGCGGCCCGAAGGGCATTTGGAAAATTCCTTCGCGAGCGACTCGAAAGACTTTCCTTCCTCTAATTTCTTGAGCAAATCCTGCGTTTCGTGCTCGTTCTGGACGAGGATGTGGCTGGCGGTGATTTGGGCCATGGCTATTGTCTCCGGAAAAGAGTTAATGCGATTTGAGGAGGGATACCACTTCTCCTTGGCGCGGTCTACTTGAACGCCGGAAGCGACGGACTGAGCTTCTTAAAGAAGACCGTCCCGTTGTAGCCCTTCTCGAGAGGTTCGGGCAGAAAGTAGCCGTCTAGGCTTACCGCCGTAAGGTAGACGCTAACTGGCGGATGGATCTCGTGGACTTTGCAGTCGGCTTCCAAAGCGCTCATGCAGGTCCAAATCGAGCCGCCTCCAGAACGGACTCGGACGGCGCCGATATCTTTCGCTTTCACTGGGGTTCCCGGCAGCGAGTGCAAAAAATAGCTCATGGGTAGGTAAGCCGGATCGGAACCGATTCCGATTTCGATGCCTCCGTGGACGTTTCCAGTGAGCACTACGAAATGCTTGGGCCGGTAGCGAGCGTAAGCGTGAATGAGATTGAGAGCCATGAGCTTGTCACGCTCCTGACCGTTCTTTCCATTTTGGGAATCGAAGCAGACGACGCGAATGTAATTGGGAAGAGTCTCGAGAAGCTTCACCATGGCCTCGCTCGAGCGGCCGTCCTGGTAGCCACGTACGAAAAACGAGGAGGTCTTCAGGAGCGGCCGGAACTTGGTGCGGCGAAAGCGATCGACCAAAGCTTGTTCCTTTTGCGGGATTTCGACCCCGAGGACGACTCTGCGTTTCTTTCCCAGCGCTTTAGCGAGATTCAGCGCGAAGGCCGGCGCTTCTTGCGTGCCATGCACTTCTCCGACTGTGATCCAGCGATACGCGGAGAGCGCTTTGGCGATGCGGCTCATTTGGGGAAGGGAGATGGCCTGTTTCTTCACGTAGTCGGGCGTCGGTTCCGCCCAAGCGAGAGGGCCTAGGAGAAGAAGAGACAGCCAAAGTCGTTTCATTCCCTGAAAAATAGTCGCTGAAGGGCGGGTGTGCAAGAAGTCCGGGGGCTTGACGGGTAGGGGACCCTGGGATCTAAGCCCTTTGCCCTTTCGGGCAAAAGCTTTCAGACGCTCCTCTCACCGTGGTACTTAGAGCGTGGGTTCATTCAGGGGGAGAGGTTCACAATGGGTCGGTTCAAGGTCGGTTTCCTGGTACTCGTCTGTCTTCAGGCTTTGGCCTGGGGCGCGCAAAGCATCGAGGTCGTGCAAAGCGTGCCGGCCGAGACTTCCCTTGCGGTGCCCGGTATCCGCCAGGCTCAAGCCGTCTGGCTCGAGATGATTCAAAAAGCCAAGTCCACTCTCGATTTGGAACAGTTCTACATTTCCGACGAAAAGGGCCAGGCCCTGGTTCCGGTGCTCAAGGCTATCCAGGACGCCGATGCCCGAGGCGTTAAAGTACGGCTTCTCGTGGACGCGCAGTTTTTCAAGACCTATCCCGAATCCGTCAAGGATTTGAACGAAGGCGATAACAGCGAAGCCCGCACCATCAGCTTTGCGCGCTACGGCGGCGTTCAGCACGCGAAGTACTTCATCGTGGACGGCAGAAACACCTTCGTGGGCAGCCAGAACTTCGACTGGAGAGCGCTCAGCCACATTCACGAGATCGGCCTGCGCATCGATGACGCTTCGATCGCCTCGACTTTCGGATCGATCTTCGAAAAAGATTGGGCCATGGGAGAGGCGGTCGATCAACGTAAGAAGGTAAAACGTGGACCGGTATATCCGGCTCGCGCCGTGCAGCGCACGCAAAGCTTGTACGTAGTGGCCGCGCCCGAAGCGGCGAACCCGCCGGGCGTGCCTTACTCGCTCAAGGCGATTCAGGATCTGATGAACGCGGCGAAGCAGTCCATCCGCATTCAGGTGATGGAGTACTCCACCCGTTCGGCTCGCCAAGGCGGCCAGAATTGGAAAGAGCTGGATTCGGTCATCCGTGCGGCGGCCGCTCGCGGCGTAAAAGTCGATCTCCTGGTCGACGTTTCCAATATCAAAAAGGCGAAAAAAGATCTGGAATCTCTCGCCGTGGTGAGTGGTATCAACGTGCGCACCATGACCATTCCTCCCTATTCGGGCGGAGAAATTCAGTATGCGCGTTTAATTCACAGCAAATACCTCGTCGCTGACGGCGTATATGCGTGGGTCGGCACCGAGAACTGGAGCGAGGGGTACTTTCTAAATACCCGCGATGTCGGCGTCACCACCGCCGAGCCGACCACGGTGCGGGCGTTGGGTCAGGTCTTCGAGACGCTGTGGCGCAGTCAGTACGCAAGGCCGTTTCATTAGCGTTCGCCCGAAAACATTCGGGCGAGTGGTCGCGCACTGGGACGCCCCATTCCTCGTCGTGATACGGAATGTGCAGGTCATGGGACTCGGACCAGGTACAGCGTTTCGGCACGGAGCCACTCTCCTCAAAGATGGTCGTTAACGATTTCCCGAAGCACCGGCAGGGGAAGGGTGCCTCGCTTCAAGACCATGGTGTGATAACTGCGGGGATCTCCCGCGGCCTTTTTGTACAGAGCGCGAAGCTTCAAAAACTCGCTTTCGCCGACTTTGTAAGCCAACACTTGAGCGGGCCAGCGCCGGACGCGATCGACTTCCCGTTCGGCGATGCCCGCCTGGTTGGGAACGTTCTTGTTCCAAAATTCTAGTGCCTTGTCCCGGGACCACCCTTGGTAATTCACGCCCACATCGAGAACGACTCTCGCCGAGCGCACGAGATCCCATTCCCATTTGCCATAGGCGCGGTAAGGGTCTTGGTACGCACCGAGATCCCAGCCGAGATCTTCGGCGTACGCGCCCCAGCCCTCCGTGAAGCCCGGGAACCAGAATAGTCCCGTGACCCCGCGAGGCTTCGGGGCAACGCTCCCCTGATAGTGATGCCCAGGGATCGCTTCGTGAATGAAAAGCCAGCCGAGCGATCTATCGGCGAAGCGATTGCCGAAGAAGCTGTAATAGAAAATTCCTTCGTCGTAGTAGCCGGGCGGGCTGTCTTTGGTGGGCTTCGGGTCCGGCTCGATGCCGACCTCGGGAATCGTCATCGGATCAAAAAGCTTCGGCAGGTTCGATTGAATCGTCGCTCGGAGGGAAATGAACTCCTGCTTTAGCTTCGCGGGATCCGTAATCCAAAACGACGCGTCGTTCAGCAGCTTGTGAAAGGCGTCGGTGTTGAGCCCGAAGCCTTGCTTATCTTGAATGGCAAACATTTTCGCGCGCACGCGGGCGATTTCCTTCGTGCCGAAACGGACCAGCTGCGCGGGCGTCTTATCGCTCGAGGTCCATTTGCGGACGTAGTACTCGTACCATCGTTTGCCGTTGGGTAGACCGAAGAGGCCGTCTTTAGGAAGCGCCGCGAGCTTTTGATGGCGGAATTGTTTTTCGAGATTCAAGCGATCGAACTCGAGCCCCATCTGGAAGCTCAGGGTGTCGTACTGATAGCGCATCTCGTCGCCGAGGAGCGAGCGATCGATCAGAAGCAGCTTCGCGTACCAGGCGTGAAAGAAGGCGCGCTGGCGCGCGATCTCGGCGAGAGAAGGAATCTTATTTAGATTCTCTTCGTAGCCGAGAGCGAGCTGGGGGATCTTTAGGGCCTTGTGGCCCATGGCGAATAACCGAGCCAGGTTGCTCAACTTCTGATCGGTGCTATTGGCGTGTGCTGGGACGGCGAGGAAAAGTAGCGCCGCGGTAAAGAAACCAAAAAGCTGGCTCATGGGTAACCCCCTATGGTCGGCAAGAATATCCCCGAGCGCCTGGCTTCGGCAATCGCGGCGGGGCGGTTTTCTTTTGATTTCGGTCCCGAGCCACCCCGCGCTACAATAGCTCCACACAACCAGGAGATTTCCGTATGTGGAAAAAGTTTCTGCTCGCCATTCCCGCGCTTTTGGCGCTCGTCGTGGTGATTGCGGCGTTTCAGCCCGATCAGTACCAAGTGAGCCGTACCTCGACCATCGCGGCGCCGGTGAACGAGGTGTTCGAGCAAGTAAACGATATGCACAAGATGGACGCCTGGTCCCCTTGGCTGGCTCCCGATCCTCACGCCAAGAAGACCTTCGAGGGCCCGGCCTCGGGGCAAGGTGCGATCTTCTCCTGGGCTGGAAACTCGGAAGTGGGGGAAGGACGGATGACCAATATCGATAGCCGCCCTCCGGACTTCATTCGTTTCAAGATGGAATTTTTAAAGCCCATGGTGGGTTTCGGCGAGACCGTTTTTACCTTCCGCGCGGACGGCGGGCAAACTGTCATCACTCAGACCATGACGGGCAAGAAGAACTTCCTCAGTAAGCTGATGTGTATGTTCATGAGCATGGATAAAATGATCGGCACCCAGTTCGAAAAAGGGTTCGCCAACATGAATGCTCTGCTCACCGCGAAGAAGTGATTATGGACAGCTTCCCGAGCCGAATAATGAGATGGTTGCCGCCCGCGGCGAAGACTCCTTTGGCCATGCCCGAGAGTTGGCCGCAAGAGCATTTCAGGATGAGGTCGTACTTCACGGTTTGGTATGGATCAGGTGAGTGATCCCTCCGATGGCGATTTGAATAGGATTTAAGACTTGGCACCTAATGCAAGGTGTCGACTCAGCCCAAAGGAACCAGCAAATCAAGCGAACACTTCTCTTTCATGTTGTGCTTTTCCTTGCGGCCACCGGCCTCGCAGGTTGTTTTGAGTTCAGAGGCACGTCCACCGTCGACGACGGTTACAAGCCCGGGCTCAATCCCGCCCTTCAGACTCCCCATGTTTCCCGGGTGACGTCGCCCGCGACCGACGGGTTGTTCGGGCCGGGAGAGGACATCGAGATCGAGGTGGTCTTCGACCGCGCGGTCATCGTGACCGGAGTTCCCCAGCTGACCCTCGAGACGGGGACGACGGACGCGGTCGTCGATTACCGCGAGGGCAACGGAACCACGATGCTAACGTTTCTTTACACGACGGGAAGCGGGCAATCGGCCTCCCGCCTCGATTACGTTTCCCCTTCCGCGCTAGCCCTAAATGGCGGCGCCATTCGCGGCGCTGGCGACTTTGACGCCGATCTCACGCTCCCCGTGCCCGGAGCGAGCGGCTCGCTTTCCGAGCAAAGGAATTTAGTCATCGATGGGCTACTCCCCGCCGTTACCTCTGTCACCTCGAGCACGACCAATGGCACTCACGGCGCGGACTTGTCGGTCACGGTTCAAGTGGTCTTCAATAAGTTCGTGACCGTTACGGGGGCACCGACGCTGACTCTCGAGACCGGCGCTACCGACGCGGTCGCGACCTATCTCTCGGGAAGCGGCACGAGCACGCTCTCGTTTCTCTACGCCATCTCGGCCGGCGAAAGTAGCCTCGATCTCGATTATGTCGCGACGACTTCGCTCGCCCTAAACGGCGGTGCCATCCTCGACGCTTTCAGCAATGTCGCCGATCGCACGCTTCCCGTTCCCGGCGCGGCGGGCTCGCTCGCGGCGAATAAGGCCATCGTCATCGACACGACTCAGCCCACGGTAACGAGCGTCAGCTCCACGACGGCAAACGGCACTTACGGCGTGGGGCAAGCGGTCTCAATTCAGATTGCGTTCTCAAGGGCCATCACCGTCACGGGCACGCCGCAGCTGACCCTCGAGACGGGAGCGACCGACGCCGTCGTGAATTACGCGTCGGGGTCCGGCACTACTACGCTTACTTTCACTTACACGGTGGCAAGCGGTGAAACCTCCCTCGATCTGGATTACGTCGCGACGACTTCGCTTACCTTGAATGGCGGGACCCTCAAGGACGCGTTCAATAATGCGGCCGTTCTTACGCTAGCCGCCCCGGGAGCCGCGGGCTCGCTCGGCGCGATTAAAGCGCTCGTCATCGATACGGCCGCGCCCACGGTGACGGGAGTGAGCTCGTCTACCGCCAATGGGACTTACGGCACGGGCCAGTCGGTCTCCGTCGAGGTGACTTTCAGTAAGACCGTGGTCGTGACGGGTACGCCTCAGTTGACGCTCGAGACCGGAACGACAGACGCGGTCGCGAGCTACACTTCCGGAGGTGGCAGTGCGGTTCTCGTTTTTTCCTATACCGTGGGGTCGGGTCAAAGCAGCGTGGATCTCGATTATGTCGCGACCACTTCACTGGCTTTGAATGGGGGAACGATCAAAGACGGCTTCAATAACTCCGCCGTGCTCACGCTCGCGTCCCCCGGGGCGGCTGGGTCTCTGGGGGAGACCAAGGCGATCGTCATCGATACGACGGTGCCCACGGTGACGGCAGTCACTTCTTCTCTCGCCAACGGAATCTACGGGGTCGGTCAAGTCGTTCCGATACAAATTACCTTTAGTAAGGCCGTAACGGTCACGGGAACGCCCCGCCTGACGCTCGAGACGGGAGCGACGGACGCCGTCGTCAATTACACCTCGGGAAGTGGCACCGCGACCCTCAGTTTTGATTACACGGTCGCGACGGGACAGACCGCCTCCGACTTGGACTACACCAGCACGACGGCCCTCGTGTTAAATGGAGGGACCGTAAAGGATGTCTTCAACAACCCGGCGACGTTGACTCTGCCCGCGCCGGCGGCAGCCGGCTCTTTCGGCGCGAACAAGAATCTGGTCATCGACGGCCTCGCGCCGACGGTCACGAGCGTCACTTCGCTGACCGACGACGGACTTTATGGATTGGGTCAGCTCATCACTATCCGCGTCACCTTCAGTGAGCCGGTGACCGTAACGGGCACTCCGCAGCTCACTCTCGAGACGGGCGCGACCGACGCCGTCGTCGATTACTCATCGGGAAGCGGCACCACGGTTTTGGTATTCGCGTACACGGTAGGCGTAGGGCAGGTTAGCGCCGATCTCGACTACGCTTCCGCCGCCGCGCTCACTCTTAATGGCGGTACCATCGCCGACGCCACGCCGAACGCGGCGGTGTTGACGCTTCCGGCGCCGGGAGCCGCGGGATCTCTTGGGATGGCCAAGGATCTCGTCGTCGATAGCGTGAACCCGCTGATTACCTCTATCACTTCCGCTAAGCCAAATGGAACCTATGGCGTAGGGACGGTCATCGGCATCGCCGTAGCCTTCAATCGCGCGGTTTCCGTCACGGGTACGCCGCAGCTCACTCTCGAGACGGGCGCGAGCGACGCCGTCGTCAACTATACGTCGGGAAGCGGCACCGCCACCCTCTTTTTCAATTACACGGTTGCCGCGGGACACGCGAGCGCGGATCTTCAGTATCTTTCCGTTTCGGCGCTGGCGCTAAATGGTGGCACGATTAAAGATGTGGGCACGCTGAATGCTCGTCTCAATCTCCCCGCGCTGGCCTCTCCCAGTTCTTTGGCGGGAAGTAAGGCGATAGTCATCGATACCTCCGCCCCCCTAGTTTCAACGGTGAATTCCGCTACGGCAGATGGCATTTACGTCCATGATGACATCATAGCCGTAGAGGTCACCTTCAATCGGGCGGTAACCGTTACGGGGACTCCGCAGCTCACTCTGGAGACGGGAGCGACGGACGCCGTAGTCAATTATGCTACCGGATCCGGGACGGCGACTCTCGTTTTTAACTATACCGTCGCGTCCGGGGAAAATAGCGCGGATTTGGATTACGTGGGAGTCGGCTCCCTCGCCTTAAACGGAGGCACCATCGTCGATGGCTTGGGCAATGCGGCCTCTCTCGCTCTGCCGGCGCCTGGAGCCCTAAATTCGCTCGGCGCCACTCGCGCCTTCGTGGTCGATACCATCAGCCCAGTCACGCGAGATGTGACGGCGCTCGTCGCGAGTGGGACCTACGGCGTGGGGGATACGTTAGGCATTCAGCTCCTATTCAATCGGCCGGTAACCGTTACGGGGACTCCGCAGCTCACTCTCGAAACGGGAGCGACTGACGCCGTCGTCAACTATGTCTCCGGAAGCGGTACGGACACTTTGCTTTTCAACTACACGGTCGCCTCTGGCCAGAACAGCGTACGGCTCGACTACCCGACGAAGACTTCGCTCGCGTTGAATGGCGGCACGATCAAGGACGCCACGACCTTGAACGCGCTCCTGGTTTTGCCTGCTCCGGCCAGTCTCAGTTCGCTTTCCGGCAATAAGGCCATCGTCATCGATACGACCTCGCCGCTCGTTGCCTCGGTGAATGCGTCGTCGGCCGATGGGTTATATACGACGAGCGACTCCATTACCGTGGAAGTGAACTTCGACGAGCCCGTGGACGTGACCGGCACGCCGCAGCTCACCCTCGAGACGGGCGCGACGGATGCGGTGGCGATTTACGTCTCGGGATCCGGAACTCCGACACTCACTTTCTCGTATACGGTGGCCGCTGGAAACGTCAGCGCCGATTTGGATTACGTCGCGACCACGTCGCTTGCGCTAAACGGCGGCACGATTAAAGATGGCGCCCGCAACGCTGCGAATCTCACGCTTCCCGCTCCGGGAGCCACCGGATCCTTGGGCGCCAACAAAGCCATCGTCGTCGAAACGATTCGCCCCCTCGTGGTCAACGTAAGCTCGAGCTTGGCGGATGGACCTTACGGCGCGGGTCAGGTCGTTCCTGTTCAGATTACCTTCAACCGAGCGGTCAACGTCACAGGAAATCCTCGCGTGCTTCTCGAAACGGGAAATACCGACGGGTATGCGACGTATGCTTCGGGGACGGGCACCGCCGTCTTGGTGTTCAATTACACCTCGGTGAGCCCTCATTTCGCCGCCGATTTGGATTACGTTCAGCCCGGGGTCATCGATCTGAACGGGGGAACCATTCAGGATCTCTCCGCGCTCGCCGCCGTGCTGACGCTTCCGCCTTTGGGCGCCACGAGTCTAGCTGGAAACAAGGACCTACTCATCGATGCGGTAAGCCCGGCTGTGACCAATGTGACGACGGATGTTTCAGTCATGGACGGAATCTACGGATCCGGCGCGTTCGCCATTACCGTGCAGTTCGACGAGGTCGTGCTGGTCACGGGCACGCCCCGGCTCACGCTCGAGACGGGCGCGACCGACGCGGTCGTCGATTACTCGTCGGGAAGTGGGACCGATACGTTAGTTTTCTCCTACACCATTGCGCCCGGGCAAAACTCCCCGGATTTGGATTACGTCGCGACCACATCGCTTGCGTTAAACGGCGGCACGATCCGAGATCTCTTAGCTAATAACTCCGTTCTCACGCTGCCCGCGCCGGGGGCGACTGGATCTCTGGGGGCCAATAAGGCCGTCGTCATCGATACGATTCATCCCTTGGTCACGAGTGTGACGAGCTCCGTGGCCAACGGGACGTATGGCAACGGCGCGGTCGTGCCCGTCCAAGTGGTGTTCAATCGAGTGGTGAACGTCACGGGCGTTCCTCAGCTTACTCTCAGTCTTTTACCAGCGCCGCGAGCGATCGATTACAGCTCCGGCACGGGGACAAACACTTTGGTTTTCAACTATACAGTCCTGGCGGGGGATGCCGCCGCCGATCTCGATTACGTGGATGGGAGCTCACTCGCGTTTAACGGCGGCACGATCCAGGATGGGTCGGCTGTCGCCGCGGTGCTGAGCCTTTGGCCCGTCGGGATATCGGGTTCCCTTTCCGCGGCGAAGAACCTCGTCATCGATACCAGTGTCGCCTCGGTCGTCGCGGTGAGCTCGCCGGCCATCAACGGGGCGTATGGGGCGGGTAGTGCCTTCAGCCTGGAAGTTCAGTTCTCCGATGTCGTCACCGTCACGGGTACGCCGACCCTCACTCTCGAGACGGGAGCGACGGACGCCGTCGTGAACTATACATCGGGGAGCGGGACCGCGACCCTCACTTTTCAATATGTCGTCGCCTCGGGCGACAATAGCGCCGACCTCGACTACGCCTCGGTGAGCGCGCTCTTTCTGAATGGAGGAACGATCATTGGCGCTAGCGGCAACGCGGCCTCGCTGACTCTGCCCGTCCCCGGAGGCGTGGGATCTCTGTCGCAGGCCAAGGATATTTTCGTCGACACCGCGCATGCGGTGGTGGACCAGGTATCGTCCGTAAAAGCGGACGGCATCTATACTGTGGGTGAGTCCATTTCCATCGACGTTCAATTTAATCGGGTGGTGAACGTCACCGGCGTGCCGCAGCTTACTCTCGAGACCGGAGCCAGCGATACGCTCGCTTCCTACGCTAGTGGGTCCGGCACGAATACCCTTAGCTTCACTTACGTGGTGCAAGCGGGCAACGGAACTATCGACTTGGAAGCCGTGACGACCAATCCGCTCGTCTTTGACGGCGGCACGATTCAAGACGGGGGCCTAGCGAACGCCAATCTCATGATTCCCATTCCGGAAGACCCGCGCTCCTTGTCGACCTTGAAAAGCTTGGCCATCGATACGACGAGTCCCTTGATTGCCAGCGTGGACTCGACTCTCGCCGACGGAATCTACTCGGTGGGCGAGGTCATTCCGATTTCCGTGAATTTCAACGAGCCGGTCAATGTAACCGGCGTCCCTCGTCTTACTTTGGAGACGGGCGCGACCGACGCCGTGGTGAATTACGTATCCGGCAGCGGGACCGCGGCGCTCCTTTTCACTTACACGATTGCCAGCCCGCAAAACACCGTGCGTCTCGATTACGTCGCGACGACGTCCTTGGCCTTGAATGCGGGCACCATCTCGGATGTTCCGGGCAATACCGCGGTCCTGACGCTTCCCGTGCCGGGATCCCCTGGCTCGCTCGGGGTGGGGAGGGCGTTCGTGGTGGACACGGTGAACCCCGTGGTGACTCAGGTGACGTCCGCGGATCCCGATGCGACCTACGGCGTCGCTCAGGTGATAGGCGTCCAGGTGAGGTTTAATCGCGCGGTCAACGTGACGGGCACGCCCCGCCTTCTTTTAGAGACGGGTCTCGCGGACGTTTTCGTAAACTATTCCTCCGGCTCCGGCACGACCACGCTTCTCTTCAACTATACGGTAGCCGCGGGCCACACCTCGAGTGATTTGGAATATTTCGCCTTGAACTCTCTTTCCTTGAACGGCGGTACTATCCGGGACGCCGGTCTACTTAATGCACAGCTCACCTTGCCGGCCTTAGCCAGTCCCCGATCCTTGGGAGGCTCGAAGGACTTGGTCGTTAGCGGCCGAAGGGTTGGCAAGAAGCTCGCCGGCAAGTTCAAGAGCGGCGGCGCGGCCAAATCCGGCAAGGTTACCAAGGGAGGGGTGGGCTCCGGAAGCGTTTCCCCGTCGCCTTCCCCTTTGACCGTGACTGGCGCCAAGGGCGCGAGTCAATTCGGCGTGGCCATTTCCGGTTTGAAGGATCTTAACGGAGATGGCGTGGGAGATTTCATTGTCGGCGAGCCCAGTGAAAAGGGACGGGGCTTGGCTCATGTTTACAATGGCGCCACCGGTCAACTGCTCTTCGATCTTCGGGGCTCCGAGGACGGCGGTCTGTTTGGCGCCGCCGTGTCCGGCGTTCCCGATCTGAACGGGGATGGCGTCGACGAAATTATGGTGGGCGAACCCAGCGCCGCGGGTCGGGGGCGCGTGCACGTTTTCGACGGGAGAAGCGGACGCGCGCTCTACGCGCTCACTGGCACCGAGAGCCGCGCGCAATTTGGAGCTTCCCTCGCGGGCGTGTCGGATGTCGATGGAGACGGACTGGGCGATCTTTTCGTAGGTGAGCCCTTCGCCAGTGGCGGCGGAACACGGCGGGGCCGGGCGCATCTGCTAAGCGGAGCGAGTGGAACGGCGATCGACCGTTTCTCCGGTGCCGAAGACGAAGGGGGCTTCGGCATTAGTGTTGCCGAGGCGGGCGACGTGGATGACGACGGCCGGACTGATTTCGTGGTGGGAGCGCCCTTTGTCGCGGGAGGCGGAACGCGCCGGGGCGCCGCCTATGTCTTTCGCGGTCTCGATCGCACCCTGATCGCGCGGATTTCGGGCAAGGCCGATCACAGCAATCTCGGTTACTCCGTCGTGGGATTGGGAGACGTCGATAGCGACGGGTATGGGGATCTCTTATTGGGAGCGCCCGCGCTTTCGGGAGGCGCAAGAGCGTGGGTTTTTGTCGTCAGTGGCCATGACGGAAAGACTCGGTACGGCATTCCTGGGAGCGAAGAAAAAACGGGCTTTGGCGAAGCGCTCGCTCAGGCGGGCGACGGGAATGCGGACGGTGGGATGGATTTT
>JAYUGC010000195.1:0-45568 GCA_043767805.1 Pseudomonadota bacterium
CCGCCCTGGGCCTGGCGCACGAGGCCGCGCGAGCTTTGGGTCGCCCCCGAAAAGGCGCCTCGCTCGTAGCCGAAGAGCTCACTCTCAACGAGAGCCGGGGGCAGGGCGCCGCAGTTCAGAGGAAGAAAGCGCCCTTTCAGTTGAGAGGATTTTTGGTGGATGCGCTCGGCGATGAGCTCTTTGCCGACGCCCGTCTCACCTAGGATCAGTACCGGCCAGGGATGCTGGCTGAAACGATCGGCGGCTTCGATGACTTGGCGAAAATTGCGGGCGTTTCCAAAACTGAGCTGGGAGCTCATGGCGAACCTCCTTAAGGTCACCGCCTACATTGCAAAGGCGTGCCAGGACAGCTCGCGCACGAAGGCGCACGGAGAACGAACCAGAAGCGAGAACGTAAGTCTCAGGAGTGAGACTTAGGCGCTGGCCGGAGCGGCCGCTTCGGCGACGGGCGCCGTGGGCTTTACTCGCACGGGCGGCTTCGTCAAAACGCCGCTGCGCAAGCAACGAGTGCAGACGCTGACCCGGCGGCTGATGCCTTCCACGAAGGCGCGAACTTTCTGTAAGTTAGGGAAATAACGGGTCTTTGTCTTGATATTGGAATGACTGATCTTGTTGCCCGAAACAGGGGTCTTATCACAGTAAAAACAACGTTTGGACACGGCTTCTATCCTTCTGTTCGAGTGGATCAATCGGAAAACTTCCCGTGTTTTAGAGAAAAAGGTGGTTGATTTCAAGGGCTTTATTTTTTTCTTCGGAGCGCCCCTTTCCCGGGTACCGCGCTCGCCGGGGTGGGAGTTTTGGGTTACGCTCACTCTTATGAGGCTTCGTGGGCGGCTATTACTACTTCTGGTGGGTATCCTTGCCTACGTGGGGTGGAACGTCCATTTGTTCGTTTTGGACTGGGACGTTTATACCGAAGCGGGCCTCGAAGACCGGCTGCCCAGCTGGAAGAGCGGCCCGGATGAAGCCATCGTCGTGCTGACCGGAGCCCGCGGCCGCATCCCGCGCGCCGTCCAGCTGCTGCGCCAAAGAGACGACGGCTACATGCTGATCTCGGGCGCGGGTAAGGGCATCACCAAAAAAGATCTTCTCAATCAGCAGGGCGACGCCGCCGGCGGCGCGACTCAATTGTGGGAGCGCATCGAGGTCGAAGATCTCGCGACCTCCACCATAGAGAACGCGCAAGAGACCGCGAAATATCTAAGAGACAAAAAAATTCAAAAAGTGATCTTAGTCACCAGCGACTACCACATGCCGAGAGCGCTCGCGATATTTCGCCGCGTCTATCCGGGCGTGGAATATTTTCCTTACCCGGTCTCTTCCGTGGCGGCCTCGACGGTGGGGGATACCTCGCGCGTCATAGAGAGTTACGCCAAACCTTCCATCGAGTTCTTCAAGTGGTTTCTCTTCCGCCACATCTTCATTCATTTTCTCTAGCTCTGCCGCGAAGGCCGCGAGAGCAAAAACTATTTTATCGACGACAGAATTGGCGCGGTACGTCATCGGAACGATTAAGATTTTGTTGCGGTTGCTTTAGGCCGAGGTATATTACGTGTAGTTACCATACATTATTACTCGATACCTTCTTGGTTGAAGGTCCCGAGGAAAATACGGCTGAGAGACTTCTTCATCACTCAAAACGGTGATGGTCGATTAGGTACCAACTGGAGGGTTACATGAATAAATTCCTTATTTGCTTGCTGAGTCTAGTAGCGGTCGCCACAGCGCGCGCGGATCACAAGGCCGGGCACGCAGGCGGCGGCTTTACGATGAACGGAAACATTGAAGCGGGTGTCGCCACCAGCTTCGGTGGTTCTTCCACCAAAGGCTTTCAATGGCTCGTCGACAACGTCGAGATGAAAAACGGATACACCATCTCGGATAAGACCAAAGTTAAGTTGAACCACTCGTTCGCCGCCAATAACGGCACCGCGCTGACGGCCACGGGCCGCGGCCAGGACAGCCGGTCCTTCTACAGCGGCGTCAATGTCGGCGCCGCCGGTGGTTTGATGTACTCCATTCGGGAAGCCTACATTCAGCACCAATGCTCGGATAAGGTCACGACGACGGTTGGTCTCTTCAGAAACGTGTTCGGCATGGAAAACATGTGGGACCGTTACGACATGCCCAACTACTACTACTCGCGCGCGTACGGCGTGTGGCAGGGTAATGGCTGGAACTACAACCTCGGCGTGAAGTTCGATCTGTACGGCGTCGAAGCGACGGTGTTCCAGAGCGCGAACTCGACGACGGATGCTCGTACGACGCCCGGCTTGGCTCTTCGCTACAAGTTCGATGTAGCGGGCGGCGACTGGACGTTGACCCCGGTGTTCTCCGCGTACTTCGGCAAGTGGTTCGGCGCTCCGAAGGACATGGGCTTCAGCGGCGGCGCGATGTGGAAGATGGGAACCCTCTGGACGAACCTCGAGTTCGAGTTCGGCCAGACGAAGTCCATTCCCGCGGGCGCGGCCTTGGCTAAAGACTGGTCCCTCATCGTGGAACCTGGTTTCGACCTCGGCGTCGCGAACCTCTCCGCGAAGTGGGAGCTCACGTCCAACACGGCTGGCGCGGGCGCCGCGACGAGCGACATGAATGTGTCGGTCGCGATCTCCAAAACGTACGACAAGATGCGCGCGAAGCTCCTGTACGCGCACAACAACTTGGGTGGTAAGTTCACCGGACATGCGAACGAAGTTCGCGTGCTCTTCGGCACCGACTGGTAAGCGTCTAAGTTCTCTTTGAAGGGGGGCGGCGGGGAAACCTGCCGCCCCTTTTTTTGTCTAATGGACTAGTTACCGACGCCGCCGAAGCCGGGGATGGCCTTTACTTTGAAAGGCTTCGCTATTCCTTGCGCGTCGCAGTTTACGCCGCAGGAAAACTTCTCGGGCCGGGTGCGGCTCGCGGGCCATTTCTTACAAGAGAGGTGCTTGGTCTTTTTCTCAAAGCTCGTGAGGGGAGGCGTGGGCTTTTGCTCGAAGTTGCTGTCGAGCTGTTGGTAGATGGCTTTCGCCGCCCCATCTCGGATGGAGATTGAAACTTCGTCGGGGCCTGCGGGGGTCACGAGGGTGGGACCTTCAGCGAGAAAGCCTCCGCCAATGGCGTCGGGATCGGGCTTTACGAGATAGGGCCGGACAATGCCGTCCACGTCGAGATTGAGGCCGCAGGTGAATACCTCGGGTTGGTTCAATGCGGGATCGGCTTCTTGTTTCCAGCAAGAAAGGTCGTGGCCGCGTCTGGCGAAAGTAGTCAGGGGAGGCGTGGGCTTCTGCTCGAGAGACTTATCGAGAGTGTCAAAGAGTGCCTGAGCGGAGCTGCCCTCGATGAGGATCGAAATTTCATCGGCCTCGGATTGATTGACGAGCATCCGGCCCTTTCCGGAGAGCCCGGCGGGAGCCGAGAAGGCCAAGGACGAGACTAGAAGGCTAACAATCAGCGAGGCGATACGCATCGGCAAAATCCTTTCGGTTTCGGTTCGCGCTCTTTCTACAAAATGCCCGGATTTAAGACCAGATCTATTGGCCCAGTATGCCGCTTTAATGGGCAGATTTATCCGATTCTGGACCGCAGCCTTCCTTGAGGAAGGCTCACGACCGCGCTATTTGAACGCGTCGATGAGATGAAAGGCGTAGCGCAGGCCCGCGCCCTGGCGCTCGACGAGATAGTTCTCGAGCCAGGCGGACGCTTCTCGGCGCGCCTCCGCGCTCTCGAGCCACTCCCGGCCCCTTGCGCGCAACGCTTCGGGTGTTTCCGCTTTCTTTAAACCCACGCCGCCCGCCGCCATCTCGCACGCCTCGGGAGAGTTCGCGATGAAGGGGCCGGTCAGGATCGGACGGCCGTAGGCTGCCGGCTCCAGCACGTTGTGAATCTTCTTCTTGAAGCTTCCGCCCACGAAGACCATTTCGGCGCCACCGTAGATTTCAGCGAGCCAACCGACTCCGTCCACGATGAGATGCGAGCTGTCCCGCTCGGGGTTTTGACTCCAGGTGGACCAAGCCTTGAGCGGCGCGTTTCGCTCCGTGAAAAAAGACGCGTATTGGGCGACACGTGCCGCCGTCGGCTCGTGAGGCACGAGCACCAGGCGCCAATCCGGAAAGCGCCCCAGACATTCGGCGAGAAACGGCTTCAACGCTTCGAAGTCCTCATCCCAAAGACTTGCGCCCACAAACGTGGGCGTGCGTGAGAGCTCACGCTTCCAAAAGGAGTCCTTCGCCCAGCCCTTACGCGAAAGCACGCGATCGATTCGCGGGTCGCCTAAGGGCTCGACAGGCACTTTCGGCAGCCACTTCTTCAAGCGGTTTGCCGTGTCGGAACGGATCGTGCCGACAAAGGCGAATTGCTCTAACGCTTCGCGAGCCCGATTGCCGAGAGCATCCTTCGTCCAATTCGTGGC
Organism: Pseudomonadota bacterium; assembly: GCA_043767805.1. Classification (GTDB taxonomy): domain Bacteria; phylum Bdellovibrionota; class FAC87; order UBA2466; family UBA2466; genus CAZZHG01. Next base: position 4,391 of record JAYUGC010000195.1, read on the forward strand.
AATGAGATGGCGCCTGACGCTGCGTTCATCGGCCGCCATGAGAAGGCCAGGCCAAAGCTCGCGGTGCACGACGATGAGATCAGTGGGATCGAGAAGCGCCATCGCGCTGCGCGCGGCCGACGGAAAGTCCCACGGGCTATAGTCGGCTGCGTCCCAGGGAACGGCGAGACCAGCGACTTCGCGCCGCTTTAGCTCTCTCTCCAAAGCGACGGCGGCGCTTGGCGAAAAATAACTCAGAAAGAGCGCCTTCTCGGGCGCCTCCCATTTGAGCGCGTCTAAAATCGGAAGGCACTGCTCGAGCTCTCCCGCCGAAGCCACATGAAACCAGAGCGGCTTTGGTCCAAGGCGAGCGGCGTGGAGGCGGTAGCGCGCGCCAATACCGAAACGGGAGAAAAAACCTTGCCGGAGTTTTCTAGAGAACGGAGTGACAAACCACGCCAAGCCCCAGCAGAAAGCATAAAGGGTCGCGTACCAAAAGCGCTTCATGGCGTGGAGCCTTCGAGGCTTGAGGCAACTTTCTGCGCGGCCTGAAATACATCGCTGGCTTCCGTGTTCTCGAGGCAAAAGCGGCGCGCGCGGATGCAGGGGGCCTGACCGTTTTTCGAGCAAGGCCGGCACCAGAGATCGTGCTCCAGGACTTGCGCCGAAGGGTGATGTGGTAAGCAGCCGAGCTCCGCGGAGGTCGGACCGAGAATGAGGACCGTCGGAATCTTTAGCGCATCAGCCGCGTGCATAAGGCCCGTGTCGTTGGCGATGACGTAGCGGCAAAGGGCGACTCCCGCGCAAGATTCGGCGAGGGACAGTTTTCCTTGCAGGTTGACGACGCGGCTTTCGGGAAAGCCCGCGCAGATGTCCGCGCAGAACGTATCTTCGCGTCCGCCGAAGACGAGGATCTGATCGGCGGTCGTATCGACGAGCTTTTGCACGACTTCGCGGAAGCGATCGGCGGGCCAGCGTTTTCCCTCCCACTGAGCCGAAGGCGCGAGGCCGATGCGGCTTTGCGCGGGGGGAAGCTTCGCTGCGACCAAGGCACGAGTCGCTTGGGGCACTCCCATCTCGGGACCGCCCCCGTCGTAGCGCACGCCGAACTTTTCCAGCGGCCCGCAAAAACGCTCCAGCATCCGCCGCCGGTCGGTCAGTTTCGGGTACTTAAAGAGCAGCGCCAGGGTGCGCAGCGTGTAGTGCTTGTCGTAATAGACCTTCTCGCCGGCATGAAGGAGCGGCATCAGAAAGCGAGTGCGCAAAGATCGGTGCGCGTCGTAGACCAGATCGTAATGCTCGCGGTTCAACCGCTTTAAGAGCGCGTTCAGACCCTTCATGCCGCTATTGCGGGGGAGGCCGATCTTTCCGTCCAGATGAGGGTTGTCCTTGATGAGGTCGAGAAAGTCCTCTCGGACCACCATGTCGATCTGCGCGTGAGGAAACGCCTTGCGAACCGCGCGCACCATGGCGGTCGTCATCAAAATGTCGCCTAGACTGCTGAAGCGAAGCAGCAGGACCTTGTGGATGCCTGTCGCGATTTACATCTCCCTGGGGCAAGTGATGCCCAATAGGTCGAGCCCATTGGCGAGTACTTGTCGCGTGCCGCGCACAAGCGCGAGCCGAGCCTGCATGTGCGCGGGATCGGCCGCCTGGAGTACGGGGAACTTGTAATAGAAGCGGTTAAAGCCCTTCGCCACTTCGATGAGATAGCGAGTGACGTAGTAGGGCTCGTTCTCCCGGACGCTCTGATGTAGCACGGCCCGGTAGCGCGAGAGGCTCACGACGAGGCTTTCCTCTTCGGGCGAGAACTCGTAGCCGGCCGGGATCTCTCCGTTAAAGGTGATGCCCTTGTCGGCCGCTTTTTGCATGAGCGAGGTGCAACGTACCGCCGAGTATTGAACGTACGGTCCCGTCTCGCCATCCAAGGCCAGGATGGATTTCCAGTCGAACTCGATGTCTCTCAGGCGATGCGCCGAAAGCTCGCCGAACAAGATGGCGCCGATGCCGACCGCTTCGGCGACGGCGTCCTTGTCTTTCAGCTCGGGGTTCTTCTCGGTCACTTCTTTCAGCGCCAAGGATTTCGCTTCGTTTAAAAGCTCGTCCAGGAAAATGACCCGACCCTCGCGGGTGGACATTTTCTCGGCGCCAAAGAGTACCGTACCGAAGGACACGTGCTCGCAGTTGTCGGCCCACGGATGGCCCATCTTTTTCAAAACGCCGAAGAGCAACTGAAAGTGAAGCTTCTGCTGTTCGGAGACGACGTAAATCATCTTATCGAACTTGAAGCGGGACTGACGGTCGACCGCCGCCGCGATGTCGCGGGTGAGATAAAGCGTCGTGCCGTCGCGCTTTTGCACGAGGGCGGGAGTGGAGATGCCTTCCACTTCGACGATCCAGGCGCCTTCGCTGGGTTTCGCTCCCGCCTTTTCCTTGATCTCTGCCAAGGTCGCCGTCATCGCGGGGATGTACGTGCTCTCGCCTTCGACGTGATCGAAGCGCACATGCATGCGCTTCAAAGTCCCTTCCATGGCGGAAAGACTGATGTCGCGGATATTTTTCCAAAGCTGAGTCGCGCCCGGCTCCTGCGCTTCCATGGCTTGGAGGCTTTTCGAGGCGCGCTCGAGAAGTGACTCGTCTTTTTCCACTTCCTTGTGGAAGCGGACGTAGACGTCGAAAAGCTGCTTCATCGAGGCTTCGATGTCGGAGGACTTGATGCGCTCTTTTTCGCCCCAGAGCTCGACGGCGGCAAGAAGGCGCGCGAACTGAGAGCCCCAGTCACCTACGAAATTAATGCGCTCGGTGGAGTAGCCCAGAAAATCGTAGATATTAGAAAGCACGTTTCCGATGAGCGTGCTGCGGATGTGCTGAAAGGCGAGCCGCTTGGCGATGTTCGGCGAGCAGTACTCGAGAACGACTTTCTTTCCTTTGCCGGAAGTGTCCGAGCCGTAGCGAGCGCCTTCGCGGCCGATGCGGCCCAAGGTTTGCGCCGCGAGTTTTTCTGGCGCGAGGCGGAAATTCACATAAGGCCCGGTGGGCTTTCCCGTGACGCCGTCCATGAGGTTCGCGGAGGCGAGCTCGATGGCGATTTTATCGGCGCCTTTTCTAAGAAGCTTCGCGAAGCGAAAGCAGGGCAGGGCGAGTTGGCCCATCTCGATGCCGGGGGGCGCGCTGAAATCTATCTCCAAAGCCTCCGCCTTAATTTCCGGGTGGTTGAAGTGCGCGGCGATGGCTTGGGCGAGCTGTCTTTTGAGATCGAGAAACGGCATTCGGGTTCACTTTCCTTCGGGCTGACGTAAGTCCCTTAACGTAGCGGATAGATTAGGGTTCAGCAAGCGAAGCGCACGATAAGTGGGAGCCTTACCCGTTTTGTCTAAGTGACTGATACTACGAGGTAATATCCGGGCTTAAGGAGCGGCGGGCGGCGCGGTTTCCGCTTCCAGCTTCGCTTCCTTCTTCTTAGGCTTTCCGAGGATGTCGGCGACTACCCGTTTCGCGGCGGTGAGGGGGCCGAGCGGATAAGGAAGGCCGCAATGGACGGACGGAAAGAGCGCGGTCAAAGACTTGTGGCGCGTCACCGTGTGAAGTGAAGTGTTTGCGTAAAGCTCGATGGACTCCTGCTCGAGCTGGCGGGAGACCGAGAAGCGAGCCGCCTCGTCGTAACAGCTGTCCAAAGATAACGGGACGGAGAAGGATTGCACGCTCGTCGGCAAAAACGGAAAGAGCCGGCCCAAGCTCTTCATGCCGCCCCGAAAACGCTCGAGTACCGCGTCGAGCGGCACCCCCGTCGGTGCGGAAGCGGTGAGCTCGACGGTGGCGATTCCCCCCGCGCGCTCGACGCGAAACGGCCAGAGCTCCGTATCCCAATCGGGAATCACTTCGGCGTCGAAAGCGACGACGAGCGGAGGCGCCGCCAAGGAGACCGCGGCCTCGGCCGCCTTGAAGCGAAAGCGATACAGCGTGCGGTTTGCCGCGGCTTCGGCGTTGGTCGTGAGCCATTTCGAAAGCGCGTCCGATTGCGAGGAGAGCCGGGCGAACGCTTGAAAGGGTAAGTTCAAAACCCAGTGGCGCGCGACGATGGGCTTCATGTTGCGAAACTTCAAAGAGAGCGCGCCCCGCTCGCCGGATTTCGCTTCTTCGAGCGGATTATCGCGCTCGCAGGCCTCGATGATGCTGAGGTTTCCGGGAAGCCCGTCCGTGGGAGTCCAGGTGGCGAGTTCGGTCGCGAGCAAAGTGCTCCAAAGTAAAACGTCCGGCTGAAGATGAGGCGTTCTTCCCAGCGCCTTCCACATCCCCGTCGCGAAGCTCAATAGATCCGGATGACGTTCGATGGCCTTTCTGTGAGCGCCGAGCCGACCGGGGCGTACGGAGAACCCCGTTCCGGCTACCGGCTTTTCCCACAGGGTTTCGGACAGGCCGGGAAAAGCCGCTTGAATGGCCTCCGGTCTCCACTCGAGATTGCGCCGCTTCGTCACGAGCTCCGCGTGCCACGCGTCTTTAAGTTCGATGCCGAATTCCGCAGTGGCTACAGTCGGGATGGCGACCGGTTCAGAAGGCGTGGGGAGTCTCACCCACGCGCAATGGAGTGGTTTCCCAGTCTCATCCGTGGCGCCAGCGAGCCGCTTTAAAAGCCACAGTCCCGCCGGCTCGTTGCCCACCACCACACAATGGAATTCGTCCAAGTACACTTGCCAACCTTGGGTTAAACGCCGAAGATAAAAGCTTGTTTATGACTCTCGCAGAATCTTACTCCTCACATCTAACCGCGGTCAAAGTTAGAGTCCGGCTCGCGTTTTTAGCCGCCGCCGTGGTGTGTCTCGTTTCGCCGACCGCCGGTGCCGCGCCCTTGCGCGGCCGCGAAGTGATGCTGCCCATGACCTGCGCGGAGCTGCTTCCCGAGGTCGATCCCTTCACCTTTTTCTTCGAAGCCGTCGCTCGCGGCGCGGTGACGTCTCACGCGCGGCTTTCGAAACGCATGTTCCGCGTACTCTCGCTTCGCGAGAAACTTTCCGAGCAGGGCAAGCGCCACAAGGAAGACAATCCCATCGATAGCCTGCTTCGAAAGACGCTCTGCTTTTACCGCGAGAGCAAAGATCCGGTGCGCGCCATTCCCTTCGACGATCCGACCTTTCTGAAGTTCATGGAAACGTCCATCGATGAAGTGGAGAACAAGGCGGAAGACTCCGTGTATCAGTCCGAACTGAGCCGCCTTCAAAAGGAAGAGTACGAAAAGCGCCTCGAGCGCAACCAGGAGCTCATCGAACAACTTCGTGCCGAAGCCGATCGCTCGGCGCAGCGCTCCTATGACGATTTGTCCAAGAAAGCCCGTCGTAAAGTGCAGTCGCCCTGAGGTAATTCCATGGCCCAATCCCACACGAAGTTTTTAGACACCCTGGCCGACGGGGCGGGGGCGGTCTTACGCAAATATTTCAATAAGGTGCGTCGCATCGAGACCAAGCTCAATGCAGGCATAGTCACCGAGGCCGATAAGGCCTCAGAGGCGTACCTTTTGAAAAAGATCTTCAGGAATTACCCCAATAGTTCGATCATTACAGAAGAGAGCGGCGAGTTTCGCCGCAACGATTCCTTATGCTGGATCCTCGATCCCTTAGACGGCACCACGAACTACGCCCATGGGTTCCCATATTTTTGCGTTTCCATAGGGTTGTTCGAGGACGGCAAGCCTTTAGCGGGAGTGGTCTTCAATCCGATCAGCGGAGAGAAGTACACGGCCGAAAAAGGTAAAGGAGCGCGGCTGAACGGGAAGCCCATTCGCGTATCGAAAGTGCGCGATTTGGACTACTCGCTTCTCGCCACGGGTTTTTATTATTCGAAGGACGAACAGCTCCGCGAGGAGATGGAGTACTTTCGAAAAATGAACCAGGTGGCGTTAGGAGTGAGACGGCCCGGAGCGGCGGCGCTCGACTTAGCCATGACGGCGGCCGGGCGTTTCGATGGATTTTGGGAAAGAGGATTATCGCCTTGGGACCTTGCGGCCGGCTGGCTCATCGTTCAAGAGGCGGGCGGAACCCTTACCGATTACCGCGGTAAAGCGACCGACATCTTCGGGCCTGAAATTCTGGTGTCTAACGGCATCTTGCACAAGCGGTTGGTAAACGTCCTAACGGGAAAGCGTCGAGCCTGACTTCAAGGGGCTCCACGCCGGGAGCCCATGGCAAACAAAACGCCCCGAAGCTGGATCGTCTTACTGAACAAAGTGCCGCACGGCCCTTTGAGTGAGGCCCAGGTCCGCGCGCTCATCAACGAAGGACACCTCCGCCACAACGACATCGCTTACGAAGTACGCCCCAAGCCCGAGGGCGACGAGGTCAAGGTCAATTCGGAATGGAAGCTCCTCTGGCAGTTTCCCGAGTTCGATCGCAGAAACGAGCCCGACGTCAAAACGTCCTGGGCCGGCACGGCGACGCCTCCGAGCGCCGAAAAAGTTTTGGAAGAGCGCCGCAAAGAGGTCAATGAGACCGAAGTGAAAGCGCGCGCGCGGGGACACCTTCCGCCCGAAATGCTCGACATCGCTCCCGAGGAGCTCGTCGTTCACTCGACCACCGCCGAGCCGCTGTTTCTCGCGGCGCAAGCCGAAGAGCGGATCAAAGCTTCGTTCGAGGTGAATCTTCCTTCCGCCAAAGTGCTTTGGGCTTTGGGCGGCATGCTTCTCCTCCTGGTCACCGTGGGGCTTTACCGCTCCAAAGGAAAGGCCGGCTCCTTCCAAGCGTCGAGAGATACTGCGCCTCCACCAGCCAGAGACACGGGCTCTTCCTCCCGCGCGATACCCGCGGCCCGCGCGCCGTCACGCGCTCCTAGCCGCCTGATGGGAGCCGCCATTCCTCGGCCGGTGAGCCCGCGCGCTCCCGAAGCCAGAGTTCCCGCCAACACCGACATCGAAGAGCGTGAGCGCGATCGCGGCGAAGTGGATCGCCCCTCCGACGAAGAGACTTACGAAGACGAGAACGGCGAAGAAGTCCGCGCCCGGCCTCGCGCCAAGATTCGCCCGCCCTCGGGTAATCGCCGTTCGCGGGTTTTGAGCGACGAAGCGGAAGAGGGCGACGACAACGGAGACAGCCCTCCGCCCGACGAAGAATAGGCTTGTGAAAGCCGCCGTCCTCTCGGTAGGCTCGGCGCTGTGAATCCCCAGACGCTTTCTCCTGTCGCTCGCGCCGTCCGTCTCAGGCTCAAAACCTGGTACGGCTCTCGCTATTGCCACAAGAAATGGGCGATCGCCGTTTCAGGCGGACTCGATTCCATGGCGCTGTTAAAGGCGGTCTCGGAGCTCGTGGCGTCCGAGCGGATCAGTGTCTTGCATTTCAATCACGGGGCGCGCGGCGAGGCTTCGGTCGGCGATGAGGCGTTCGTTCGCGAAACGAGCGAGGCCGCGGGCTTTGCTTTTTTCTCGGCGGGAAGCGATGGGCGAGGGCGCTCGGAAGAATGGCTCAGAAACGAGCGGCGGGGGTTTCTTCTTTCCGCCTCGAAGGCCTGGGGCGGGGAAGCCGTTTTGACGGCGCACCACGGGTCGGATCAGTTTGAAACGTTTTTGATGCGCGTCCTGCGCGGAACCGGTCTCGACGGACTGGGCGCCATCCGCGCCCATCACGGCGGCTTCGCGCGGCCGCTGCTTGGGATTTCGCGGACCGAGTTAGAGAGTTTCGTCAAAGCCGCCGGGATTTCCTTCCGCTACGACGAGACGAACGGCACCGATCGTTTTTTGAGAAACCGCGTGCGACAGACTTTGGTGCCGGCCTTCACCGAGCTTGCCGGAGAGTACGGTGGGGAAGCCGCGTTTCTCTCCCGCCTCGGTGAAACTCTCGAAGAAGTGCAAGCCGCCGCGAACTGGCTCTCCGCCGAGACCGATCGCCTATTTGAATCGTTCACGGTGAGTACGCCTTACTGGCTACGGCTTTCGCGCGAAGATCTCCTGGGACTCGCGTCCCTTTGGCCGTCGCGGCTCGTCGGTAGAATCGCGGCGGAGTTGGGCGCGCCGAGCGCGACGCGCTCGCAACGAGAACGGGTGCTTGCCGCGGTGCAAGCCGGGCAGGGAAAGTTCGAGCTTTGCGGCGGCGTGCACGGCGAAGTGTCTTGCGGGCAAGTCTTCTTCCACCGTCCGGGAGTAATCGTGCCCTCGCCAAGTCTCGTCCGCCGCGGGAGCCGCCTGGAGTGCGCTCCCTTGGGCTGGAAGGCTCATGGCGACACGGCTTGGTTATCGAGCCATGACGTGCGCTTCTTTCAGCCGGGCGATCGCTACGAGGGCCGTAAGCTAAAAGAATGGTATCTGGAACGGCGCGTCCCGGCGCCGGAGCGCGCGCTCGTTCCGCTCGTCGCCAAACCAAACGACGCCGAAGTTTTGTGGGTTTTTCCCGAGGCGCGGAGCGGACTCGTTTCTGACGCAATGGCTTTCCCTTTTTCCTTTCTTTCGCCGCGCCGCAATTCTCCCGTAGTCACGGCTCCTTAGGAATTGGCCCGAAGGCCACTTAAGCTTTCCAGCCAGGCTCCCGAAGCGAACCATAGGGAGACCCGTCACAAATGAAATCATCTCAAAAGGTTTTGGTAGCTTGGATCCTACTCGTCGTAGCCACGGTCATGTTGTTTCAAACGGCTCGCGTTGCGAAGCCCGAGAAGCGGATGACCTACAAAAAATTCATCGAGCACGTTCAGGCGAAGCAAATCGAGAGCGTGACCTTCAAGGGCCATGGCCGCATTGAAGGCAAGTTCGTATCGGGCGTCGAAGGCGGAGACGTCTTCAGCACCACGGGCGACACCTCGAGCGAGTTCTACACGAAGCTTCTGAACGAGAACGGTCTCGTTCCGAACTACGAAGTCGACGAAGGAAACTCCCTCTGGGTGCAGTTCCTTATCGGCTGGGGCCCCATGTTCATCTTCGTGGTTCTCCTTTTCTTCGTCATGAAGCAGGTGCAGGCGAGCGGCGGCAAGGCGATGCAGTTCGGCCGGTCTCGCGCGAAGCTTCTCACCGAAGGCCACACCAAAGTGACCTTCGTGGACGTCGCCGGCTGCGACGAAGCGAAGCAAGAGCTCGCGGAAATCGTCGAGTTCTTGAGAGAGCCCAAAAAGTTTACCCGCCTTGGCGGCAAGATTCCAAAGGGCGTTCTTCTGGTCGGGCCTCCCGGCACCGGAAAAACGCTTCTCGCAAAGGCAATTGCCGGCGAAGCGATGGTTCCGTTCTTCTCTATCTCAGGTTCTGATTTCGTAGAGATGTTCGTCGGCGTCGGCGCGAGCCGCGTGCGCGACCTCTTCGAGCAGGGCAGAAAACACGCGCCGTGCATCATCTTCATCGACGAAATCGATGCGGTGGGCCGTCAGCGTGGCGCCGGTCTCGGTGGTGGCCACGACGAACGTGAGCAGACCTTAAACCAGCTCCTGGTCGAGATGGACGGATTTGATTCCAAAGAGGGCGTGATTTTGGTGGCCGCGACCAACCGGCCTGACGTCCTCGACCCAGCTCTGTTGCGCCCGGGCCGCTTCGACCGCAACGTGGTCGTGAGCGCTCCCGACGTGCGGGGCCGTGAAGGCATCCTCAAAGTCCATACCCGCAAGACGCCTCTCGCGAAGAACGTGAACATCTCGGTCATCGCGCGCGGCACGCCTGGTTTCTCGGGCGCCGATCTCGCCAACCTCGTCAACGAAGCGGCTTTGATCGCGGCTCGCAAGAACCGCGACGAGCTTTCCATGGCGGAGTTCGAATCGGCGAAGGACAAGGTCATGATGGGCACCGAGCGCCGCTCGATGATCATCGGGCCCGAGGAGCGCAAAGCCATCGCGTACCACGAAGCGGGTCACGCCATCGTCGGCAAATCGCTCCCGCATATCGATCCGGTTCATAAGGTCACGATCATCCCGCGCGGGCGTGCTTTAGGTCTTACCCAGACGCTGCCCAGTGAAGATCAGCTGACGCTTTCCAAAGCGAAGGCCGAGAACATGATCGCGTTCCTCATGGGCGGTTACATCGCCGAAGACCTCATCCTCGGTCAAAAGACCACGGGTGCGGGCGACGACATCGACAAAGCCACCAATCTCGCGCGCCGCATGGTGTGTGAGTGGGGCATGAGCGATGCGATCGGCCCGGTCTGCGTCGCGAAAAAGGAAGGCTCCGTCTTCCTCGGCCGCGAAATGACTCAGACCCGGGACGTGAGCCCGAAGCTCGCCGAGACGATCGATAACGAAATCCGCGGCGTCATCACCGACAACTACGAGCGCGGCGTCGAGATCCTAAAAGCCAAGAAAGAAATCCTCCACAAGATGGCCGACGCGCTCCTCGAGCGTGAGACCCTCAATATGGAAGAGATCGAGATGCTCATGCAGGGACAAGAGCTCCCGGCGTTCGCGCCCTTGGAAACTCCGACGGCGGCGGCTCAGACCTACAGCCGCGACCGAGATCTCAAAAATACCGGAGCCGGATTATTCCCGCTCGCTCCCGGCAAAGCCAGCTAAACGCTTATTCAAAGTAGAACGGCTGTAGGGGCGAAAGCTTCTGCGGCCGTTCTGCGTTTTAGGACCCGCGCTATCGCCCGCTCTTATGCCGACCGCGTCATCAGCTGAGGGCGATTAAGAAGAATTGCCCCCATCTTGCTAATTTCCCTCAATTTTTTAGCCAAAAATGTCGAAAGGGAGATAAGGTAAGTGGGCGTAATTACGCGCGCACGGGGAAGCTAACTCCGGACCCATGCTCGATTTTCTTCAAAACGTACGCGAGATCCTTCGCTGGCAGGACTTAGTCGATATCCTGCTCGGGTGCGTGATCGTGTATCGCGTGCTCCTCCTCATTCGCGGCACACGCGCGGTGCAGATGCTGACCGGCTTCGGCATCATTCTGATTTTTTACTATCTCTCCGAGCGTCTGCGCTTTCACACGCTGCACACGATCTTGGTCGAGTTCTTCAACAACCTGATCTTGATCCTCATCATCGTGTTCCAGGACGAGATCCGAAAAGCGCTGACCCAAGTTGGCCGTAATCCTTTCTTCACCTCGACCAACACCATCGAAGAGGTCGCCATCATCGAGGAGATTTGTCAGGCGGCGGCCGTCCTCGCGAGCCAGCGTGTCGGCGCGCTCATCGTGCTCGAACGCGAAACGGGACTCAAAAATTACATCGAGGGCGGAACGCTCATTGATTCCAAAGTAACCACGGATTTAATTACGAGCGTCTTTCACCCGACGTCGCCCATTCATGACGGCGCGCTCATCATCCGCAACTCGCGCATTGCTTCGGCCGGTTGCCTGCTTCCCATCTCCCGTGACCCCACGGTGAACAAGCAGCTCGGCACGCGTCACCGCGCGGCCTTGGGCCTGACCCATGAGACGGACGCGGTGGTCATCGTCGTTTCCGAAGAGCGCGGGCAGATCTCTCTCGTGCACCACGGAATTCTTTTGCAGGACCTCGACGTGAACGGGCTGAGACAGCAGCTCCTCGAGCTTTTGGGTTTGAAAAAATACGAAGCGAAAGCGCCGGAGCCCGCTCGGGCCGAACGGCGTAGCAAAGGTAAGAAGTCATCCAGTGAAGATTCCGAGACTAAATAATCACGGCAGCCTGACCTTCAGCGAAGGGCTAGCCCTGAAAGCGGTGAGCTTACTACTCGCGCTCATCTTGTGGATCACCATTCTGGGATTCAAACAGGAAGAGCTGAAGCTCGAAGTGAAGCTCGAGCCCTTGCTCGCGCCCAGCATGATGATCACCAACCGAATTCCGTCCCACGTTCAGTTCACGTTTGCCGGCCCTCGCGTCTTGTTGAAAGACGTGGAGCGCAAGGTGCAGCCCATCCGCCCCGATCTCCGCCGCACGCCCGAGACCACCATCGGCTTTGCCATCAGCGAAGATCTCCTGGGCGACATTCTTCCGCGCGGCGTGCGCGTCGTCGGTTTCTTCCCGCCGAACATTCTCATCCGGCTGGAGGAGATCGTGGAGCGGTACGTGGACGTGCGCCCCGCCATCGTGGGCAAAGTCGCGGCCGATCATGAAATTGCCGCCGTCAAAGCTTATCCTTCCAAGATAGCGGTCTCCGGTCCCAGAGGGCCGTTGCAAATGTTGTCGGCGGTAAGCACAGAGCCTTTCGATGTCGAAGGACTCACCGGCAGCAAGGAAGGCGTGGTCGGCGTCGAAGTCGATCCCACGCAAGGGTTTCAGCTTTCCCGTGACAAGGTTGTCCGGGTCCGCGTAAACACAAGGCGCGTGCAGGGCCAGCCTTAGCCTTAGGCCCTAATCCCAAGTAAAAGGAATTTATGGGTAAACTCTTCGGTACCGACGGCGTCAGAGGCATCGCGAACCAAGCTCCCATGACGAGCGAAACGGCCATGGCCATCGGCCGCGCCGCCGCTTACTTACTTTGCGAGCGCAACAAGCACGGCGTTCCGAAAAAGGCGAAAGTCGTCATCGGCAAAGACACGCGGCTCTCCGGTTACATGCTGGAAAACGCGCTCTCCGCCGGCTTTTGTTCCATGGGCGCGAAAGTGTATCTCGTCGGCCCGCTTCCGACCCCGGGCATTGCTTTCATCACCCGCAGCATGCGCGCGGACGCGGGCGTCGTCATCTCGGCGAGCCACAACGCGTATCAGTACAATGGCATCAAAATTTTCGACCGTAACGGCTTCAAGCTTCCCGACACCATGGAAGCGAAAATCGAAGATCTCCTTCACTCGGACGAGCTGGAAAAAGTCCGCCCGACCATGGAGCAGATTGGTACCGCGACTCGCATCGACGACGCCATCGGCCGTTATATCGTCTATATCAAGAATACTTTTCCGGAAGACATGACCTTGGACGGCATCCGGGTCGTCCTGGATTGCGCGAACGGCGCCGCTTATAAAGTCGCTCCCATCGTTTTCCAGGAGCTCGGCGCCGAAGTTTTCGCCATCCACAACACGCCGAACGGCACGAACATCAACGAAGCGTGCGGCGCGGTTCATCCGCAGCTCATGTGCAACGCGGTTCACGAGCACCGCGCGGAAATCGGCATCGCCTTGGACGGAGACGCGGACCGCGTGATTCTCTCCGACGAAACGGGCGAAATGGTGGACGGCGATCAGATTCTCGCCATCTGCGCGCTCGACATGCTCAAAGAGGGGCTGCTTTACCAAAACACTCTCGTCACGACTCCCATGAGCAACATGGGTCTCGAAGTCGCCATCAAGGAAGCGGGCGGAAAAATTCTGACCGTTCCCGTCGGCGATCGCTACATCGTCGAGGCCATGCGCAAGGGTAAGTACAATCTCGGCGGCGAGCAGTCGGGCCACGTGATCTTTTTGAACCACAGCACCACCGGCGACGGCATGGTCGCCGCGCTCAAAGTTTTGGCTATCATGAAGAAGACGGGCAAAAAATTGTCCGAGCTGAAACATCAGATGACGCAGTTCCCGCAAGTTCTCGAAAACGTTTACGTCCGGCAGAAGGAAGATCTCACCAAGTTCCCCAAGATCATGGAAGCCATCAAGCACGCGGAAACGTCGCTTGCGGGCAAGGGAAGGGTGTTCGTGCGCTACTCGGGCACCGAGCCCCTCGCCCGCGTCATGGTCGAAGGCGAGGATCACAAGAAGATCCAGCAGTATGTCGACGAGATCTGCCACTCGATCCGGGCTCAACTAGGGTGATCCCTCATGCAGCCGCTACTTTCCGCCGCAGAAATGCGGGAAGCCGATCGGTTCGCCATTGAAGAGATAGGTCTGCCCGACGTGATCCTGATGGAGCACGCGGCCATGGCCGTGGTTCGCCGTCTGAAGAGCCGCTTTCGCTCGCTCCTCAACTCGTCCACGGGACTCATCGTGGCCGGGACCGGAAATAACGGTGGCGATGCCATGGCGGCCGCGCGCATTCTTTTTCAGCAAGGGTGCCGTCAAATCAAAGTCGTGCTCGTGGGCGACGAGACCAAGCTCGGTCCGACGGCGCTTCTGCAATACCGGGCTCTCGCCAAGCTCGGCGTATCGACGACGGTGACCCTCGACAAGGCGGATCTGGAAGCTTGTGATTGGATTGTCGACGGCATCTTCGGCACGGGGCTTGCCCGGCCCGTCACAGGTGAACCGCTTGCGGCCATCGAGGCCATCAACCGGGTCGCCGCGCGCAAATGGGTCGTCTCCATCGACATCCCGAGCGGGCTTTCGTCGGATACCGGTTCTCCGCTCGGGACCGCGGTACATGCTTGTGAGACCGTCGCTCTCGGGTATTACAAACGCGGGCTCGTCACTGGGCTTGCCGCCGATTATGTCGGCAAACTGCACCTTCGGTTCATTCAGATTCCGCGCGCGATCCCGGGCTTTCGGCCGACGGCTTTGTTGTACGGGAAAGAGGACGCGCGCCACCTGCCCGCGCGGCGAGAGTCCGGTCACAAGGGCGACTACGGCCATTCATACTTCTTCGTCGGTGAGACTGAGACTCAAGGGGCCGCACTGCTCGCGTGTCTCGCCGCGTTTCGTTCGGGAGCCGGCCTTGTGACTCTGGTGGGCCCGCGCGGAGAGCCCGTGGACTCGCGCAGCCGCATTCCGATCGAGATCATGACGGCCACCTGGGGACCCGAGCTGAAAGCCGAAATGAAAGGCGCGGCTCTAGGCATCGGCCCTGGCTTTGGGACGTCGGATGCGAAATGGACGATTTTGTCGGAAGCCTTGGAGACTCCCTGGCCCATCGTTCTGGACGCCGATGCGCTGGTGCTACTTGCGAACCGGCGCGAAGAAGCCTTGAAAATTTTAAAGCGCAGAAAAGCGGTTACCGTGCTGACCCCACACCCGAAAGAAGCGGGCCGCTTGCTAACTGCCACCACCGAGGCGGTTCAAGCCAATCGCTTCGAGGCCGCTCGCGCTCTAGAAAAAACTTGGGGGTGCTACGTGGTCTTGAAGGGCCGCGGCAGCATCGTGGCTTGTCCGGGCCGTCCCCTGGTCGTCGTAACCACGGGAGATCCCGGTCTTTCGAAGGGCGGCACCGGGGATTTACTCACCGGAGTGCTGACTTCGTTACTCGCCCAAGGCCTCGAGCCCACGCGAGCTTTGCCTTTGGGAACCTATTTGCACGGACGGGCTTCCGAGCTTTTCACGCGCAAGGCCGGCCATACCCGTTCGGCGCTCGCTAGCGAAATTGCGCGCCAGCTGACGCGGGCCCTTGCGGAGCTTCATCCGCGAAGGTAAGTCCTAAGCATGTCCGCTGATACCGAAACCAAGATTCAAAGCCTCCCCGACCTAAGCCGGTTCGCGCAGGCGTTTATCGATACCCATCCAGAGGGCGTGGTCTTGGGGCTTTCGGGCGAACTGGGCGCCGGTAAAACGGCGTTTGTACGCGCCGTGGTACAGACGTTGAGCGAGAGGGCAGGGGCGGGGACACCTCGGGTGACGAGCCCCACGTACGTGCTCCACCAAAGTTATTCCGCATTGAAACCCGCGGTCGATCACTTCGATCTCTATCGGTTTGAGTCCGCGACGGAGACTTCGCTTTTGGAAATGGGTTATTTCGAGATCCTCGAAAATTGCCGGAACCGAAAAGGATTTCTCTTCGTCGAATGGCCCGAGCGGGCCGAGCCGCCGTCGCTACTGGGACTCACCGAGACGCTACATCTATCCTTCTTCGAAGGCGGGCGCCTGGCGAAAGTCACTCGTCTCTAACGAATCCCCGGGTAGGCGTCCGCGAAATCTTTCCAGTCCGCGAAGTCGTTGATGTTTTTCGCGCCAAACGGCGCGGGCTCGGTTCCCGTTAGACTGTGAGCCGTCGGCGTGGTCACCCGGGCTGCAAAGGCCGCTGAGCTGTTCCATTCCCGAATCTGCAAATGGATGGCCGCGACCGTCTCGTGGGCTCTATCCAAACAATAAACCGAATAATCAGGCATCAAGGAGTTATATCCGGCATAAAACCCGCCGGTGTGATCGCCGGCTTCGAAGTAGTTCGCGGCGTAAATATTCGAACCGCTGACCTTCTTGATGGGCGCCTCGATGGCGTAGCTTTTATTGATTCCCGATCCTTCCACGAAGTAAATGTCCGCCATAGGGAAGTTCTGAGAATCCTTTTTTTGGGTGTCCACGCCCGGACCATATAGGCAAGCGGCGGCGCTGCCTCCCCAAGGCGTATTGGGGGTCGTCGCGACGGTATAGCCACCGGCGCCCGTGTTAAGAGTGGCGTCCCAAGTCCGATTGACCAAGGTGTAATAGCCTACGCAGCAATTAGGCCCAGGCGGCACTAAGGTTGAATGATCGAAATCAAAAGCGCCGGACTGGCAATTAGCCACAGAAGAACTGGGGGTGTTGATGACGCCGTTATTGTCGGTATCGAGTCCCACGGTTCCATTCTTATCCGTATCTATCTGCACGTCGGTGGGCCCCGTTCCCGCCGCGAAATTCCAAAAGGCATACGGGGCAAAAACGACGTAGGAGCAAAGGCTCGAAGGCACGTTGTACTGAAGAGTCACGCCATTGAAATGCAGATCGAGCTCTTCGGCGTCTAAGATACAGGTGATATCTTCGCCGGTGGCCGCCGTGCACGCCGCCCCGAAGGCGGAATCTTTATGTATGTCGTAAGTGTATTTCGAATCCGTGATGTAGCGCAGATTGAAGCCCAAATCGTCGTTAACCGTGCCCACCGGAGGGTTCGGCGAAGGCAACGAATCGTCGTCAGTCTTCTTTTTGCAGCCTAGCATCAAACCAAGTGCAACTAAGAGAACGAACGCTCTCGATAGAAGATCACGATTCATTAGTTTTCCCCCGTAACCGTTTGGCAAAGCTGGGCTTTATTGCGAAAAGCATGACCCGAACCGGCCGGTCCCGCAAGCGCTAAGCTCGACGCGCCGCCTGGGCTTTGGGAAGGTTTTGGGTGTTAAGGAGTACGTTTGTTGGGTTTGGCGATGAGCATTGAAGGTTGAAGCTGATTCCCTTGATATGTCGTATAAGTAAAATTATGTGAACCAGGGTAACGGGAAAGAGACTACTGAATCTCGTAGTTCACCGTGATGGTTTGGCCCGCGTTCGGTTGGTACTCGCCGGCGAAACACACGCTGCCGGTCGTGGAGTCGAACTGATAGCCCTGATCGTTCGCGCCAATGGTCCGGCTTCCCACAGTAACGTCGACGATCCGGGACGCGCCCTTGGCCAAATCGTAGCAAATGCCGCGGTTCGAAATCCGGCGGCCGATCTCGGTCAGATAATTGGCTAGCAGTCCATCGCAGATGGAGCCCATGAACCCAGTCCCAATCTGTCTTTGTACTTCGTAGTAACGATTCCCGAGGCCGGCCCAATCGGCCTGGTCGTCTTCCAAGGTATTGCACTCGCTACCGTAGCGTGCCGCCAAGGGATACAAGAGCGTTTTGACCGGTACCTGATTCTGGGTCTTCAGGTTCTTGAAAAACTCGACAAAATGATCGATCGAGTACGGCGCAGCGTCGCATTGCACATTGCCTCGGCTATTGACGGCGCAGTGCCGAGACGTGTCCGTGGCGTCGGTCAAGATGACCACCGCGAGCGGCACTCCGTCGCGCAGCAAGGACGAGCCGTAATTGCCAATCGCGAGCTCCGTCGAGAGCCATCCCATTTCATAGGCGCTATTGGGCCTGGAGTTCGCGTTCATGATGTTGGTCTTGATCTGATCGAGAATGGAGCTGAACTGGGCCACGACACCCGAGGTACCCGGCGTAAGGATCGACTCGCCTCCCGAGCCCGCGTAGAGCCTTCCCTGATCGAGCCACGCATTGGTGGTGGTCACCGCCACGCGGTAGTCGACGTTGCGGCGGGCATTCAGGGCCGAGAAAAACTGGGAAAGCTGGGACTGTACAGTGATGACCTCGCCGGTCATGGAGCCCGAATCGTCGAAGACGAAGAGAAAATCCTGCTTTTGCGTATTGTCGCCCGCGAGAAACGTCGAGGTCCGCGAGCTCGGTCCGGTAATGACGGTTTGATTGGGAACGCTAGGAATGCCTTTAGGCAGATCTTTCGCTTCGCTAATCGCGGGAACGATCTCGCCGCAGCCGGCAACGAGAAGCCCCCCGATCACAAGGAACACGGTAGAGAAAATGTGAGTCATCCCAGAGACGGGTAATTGCAAGGTGAGTACCAGCGGTGGACAGATGAAAACCGCTTGGGCAGTCGTCAAACTTTCGACCTAAGAAAAAGCAGGGCCTCTGTACTCAACCGGAATACGGCAGCTTCTTTGCGTGGTTACTCACCTGTCCAAGACTTAGCCACTTTAGGCGAATTAAACAGGGGTTCCCAACCCAGTAGCGATTTCCTCCTCGAGAAAGGCTCATGGGCCCAGAGAAACCCCGCGCTGTCGCGCGTTCGATCCGGCCCAGTCACTGGTTGCTGGATGCCGGTACGAGGTAATCTATTAGATCTTTCCCTCTCGGACTGCTCGTTAACGCCAGTTCAATCTCAATGAGGAGTGCGTGAGGCTAAGACCAAAATAGCCTACCTCGGTCTAGCATCCAGCAACCAGTGACCGCCCCGGATCGAACCGCGAAGCGGGATCCCCGGCTTAGACGATGTCGGCGAAGGTGGCTTCGACGCGGCGGAAATAGAAGAGCCCGAAATACATCATGACGACGGCACCCGCCGCGGAAATACCGACGAGACTCAAGTCGACCGGACGGCCCACGAAGGCATTGCGGAAGCCTTCGACGATGCCCAGGACAGGATTCATAAGGACCCAGACCCGGTAACGCTCGGGAACGAGCGAGAGCGGATAGGTGATGGGCGTAATCCACATCGCCATCTGCAAGACGAACGGAATCAGGTTTCCGATATCGCGAAAGCGCACGTTCGCGGCGCTCAAGCCCAGGCTTAGGCCCAGCGCTTGAAACGAAGCGAGGGCGGTCAGCACGGGAATCCAAAGGAGCGCGGCCCACGATGGGGGATATCCGAAGTAGTACATGAGCGGGATCACCGAGACCAAAGCCACGGCCAGATCCACGAAGCCTGGAAGCAAGGAGCCGACCGGAATCAGCAGGCGCGGAAAGTAAACCTTGGTCAAAACGTAGGAGTTCGCGACCAGGCAGGTGCTGCAACGGTTCACCGCGTTCACGAAAAAGATGAAAGGCAACATACCGAGGAAGTTAAAGAGCGGATAAGGCAATCCATCGGAAGGCATCTTGGCGAGCTTGCCGAAAAGGATGGTGAAAATACCCGTCGACATCAAAGGCTGCAAAATCGTCCAGCCGAAACCCAAGAAGGTCTGCGCGTAGCGGAGCTTCAAATCCCGCCAGGCGAGAAGAATCGCGAGCTCCCGATACTCCCAAGCTTCATTCAGATTCACCAGCTCGAGACCTGATTCCACGCCGAAAATCACCTTATGCGCGCGCGGGCGATCCGGCATCGGGGGAGTGGCCTCTTGGGGGGGAAGATCGGGAAGAATTTTTAGTGCAGGTTTCGTGCTCATAGAAGGCTAATCCGTTCAGCCTTCTTATCGGCTCAAAGACAATTGTCCCTTAACGAGTTAAAAGGGCCCATGGACACCGGCCGCCTCCGATATTTCTGCGCCGTGGCGCGGACGGGAAGCCTCCGCCGAGCGGCGGAGCTCGTGAAAGTCTCGCCCCCCGCTCTTTCCAAAGCCATCAAGCTGCTGGAGAGCGAGTGCGGAGTGCGCCTCATCGATTGGGGCATTACCTACGTTCCCATTCCTCACCCCGATCTGGATTTTCTTCCGGCGGCTACGGTGACCATGGACTAGTGAAGGAGAAAGGAGACGGGCTCTTCCCAAGAGGGAACGTACTCCGGGCAGCGAAGCGGCTCGCGGAGCGCTTGGATTTCGGCGAAGCCCAAACCGCGCTGCCGATCGTAACGAACGTCGCCCATCAAGATGTCGCGGCCCGCTTCCTGGAAAAAGGGAATGCGCGCGAAACGCAAAAAGGCCGCCACCTGGCAATGACTTCCCGCCAGTTTGCGTAACCCTTCCACGGTATTTCTCATTTCCCCGAACCAGACGACGCTTTCCTCGGCACTCGGCGTGGTGGGAAGCCACTGAGCGGTGCGCTCCTTGGGCTCGATGGAGCGGCAACGGTCGGGAGGCACGAGGGAGGGCACGGGGGCGAGCACGCCCGAGCGGATGCGATAGGCTTTTCCTCCGTCATAGGTTTCCAGCGTAAAGAGCGACCAGCAAAACGGATTCGCGGGAGACGGAGAAAGCACGATGTCTTTCAAGACCAAGCCACCGGCGTCAGCGAATTTAGAAGCGAAATCCTGTTTCAAATACCGCGATGTAAAACTAAAGAGCAAGACCGGCAGCACCGCCGAAAGGATGGCCAGCGCCGTGCGATGGCCCGGAGAGAATTTTCGCGTGCCCTCCCAAAGAAGCACTCCCACCATCACTAAGGGAATCGAGCAGAACCAAGGGACCATCCCGCTAAAGAGCGTGAGTAAAACTCCGCCGACAAAGGTACCGGCAAGCAGAAAACGCGTGAGCCGCGCCGTCGCCGAGAAATACAAAGCGGGAGTCAGCGTGAGCCAAAGCCAGGGCTCGACGATAAACAGAGTATCGCCGTAAAACCAGCGGTTATCGAAAGGCCAAAGCGGGTGCACGCCGTAGGAGTTCAGGGCGTCGAGCCCGATGTGGGAGAGCTCGCCGAAAACGAGGAGAAAGCACGCCCAGCTCCAATCCGCTTTACCCGTGGGAAGCCGCAAACGTCTGGCCGAGAAACGGAGCAGCCAAAGCAGGACTAAAAACTGAGGAATGAGACCCAGCAAAGTGTGGGTGTGGCCCCGGTGATGAAGTAGATAACCGAGCCTGCCTTCCGTAATGAACGAATAGGCGAAGTCGATGTCGGGCAGGTTCGCCGCGAGCAGCCCACCGGTCCAAAGCCAGCGGCGCATGGCTTCGCGTTGCGGCTTGCCCCTGACCTCGCGGAAACGGACCACGACGTCCGCCGCGGCCAGCCCCACCAGGGAATGCGTGATATTGTCCACGTCCCCTTATCGGCCGAAGGCGGTCAATGCTTGCGCTAGGGGCCAGAATGCCGGGCTCAAGGGTTGGCGTTTTTGGTCCGATGACCTCTCCGTGGGCGAACCAGCAAAAGATCTAACGTTACTTCTCAAAGAGTTCGGGCGCGGCAGCTCGGAGGCGATCCAAAAGATCTACCCTCAGGTATACGAGCACTTGCACCGCCTGGCCATCCGCTTCATGAACCGGGAGAACAAGGGTCACACCTTGCAGCCCACGGCGCTCGTGCACGAGGCTTTCATGAAACTGGTGGAAGGTAAGCAAGTCGCTTACGAGGACCGCGTTCACTTCTTCGCCGTTGCGGCCCGCATGATGCGCCAGATTCTCACCGATCACGCCAAAGCCAAGCGCGCCGAAAAGCGCGGAGGCGGTGCGATTAAGGTTTCCTTCGAAGAGAACTTGCATGCCGTGGCGGCCCCGGAAGACGGCGAAGATCTCCTCGCTCTCGATGAAGCGCTGAACGAATTGAAAAAGCGCAACGAGCGCCAGGCCCAGGTGGTGGAGCTTCGCTATTTCGCGGGCCTCAGCATCGGGGAAACGGCCGAGATGCTCAAAGCATCGCCGGCCACCATCAAGCGGGACTGGAGTTCCGCGAAACTCTGGCTATTTCGTGAAATCAAAAGAAAACAAGAAACAGACTGAGCTCGCCTGGGACCAGCTCTACGAGTTGTACGAGCGCGTCCAAGACGTCCCCGATGCGGAACGCCGAAGTCTGCTCGAATCGCTTTGTCCCGGCCGTCCCGAAATCCACGCCGAAGTTCTGGCGCTAGTGAGCGAATCACCGAAACTGAGCAAATTCCTGGAAGGTTCCGCGGCGGCCCGCCTCGCCGTGATGCTGGAGCCTGAGTCTTTCAAATCCGGCGATCTCGTCGAAGATTTTTTCATTTCCGGCGTTTTAGGGCGCGGCGCTTTCGCGACCGTATACCGCGCCATTCAAAACTCCCTCGATCGCGAAGTCGCGCTCAAAGTCTCACCCGACTTCGGGCAAGAAGGCCGGACGATTGCCCAGCTCGAGCATGAGGGCATCGTTCCCGTCTATTCCCAGACGACTTTGAAGGCACGAAACCTTCGCTTGATTGCCATGCAGTACGTGGCCGCCGTGACGCTGGAGAAGCTCGCCGCGAGTCTCGCTCTCCTTCCCGCCGAAGACCTGAACGGCGCGACCGTATTAAAAGCGATCGATGACGGCCTCGCGGACCCGCCCGCGCTTACCGCCGAGGCCTATCGCGATAGAGACCGCCTAAGTCACGTGAGCTATCCCGAAATAGTGGCCTGGATCGGCGCCCATCTCGCCCGGGCGCTGGATCACGCGCACGGAGAAGGCATTCTTCACTTGGACATCAAGGCGAGCAATATCTTGGTCCCGGCGACGGCTCGCCCCAAGCTGACCGACTTCAATGTGTCCATCGACGTGGAGTCCTTGGAAGACGGCATTCCGGCCCAGTTCGGCGGCACGGCAGATTTCATGGCGCCCGAGCATAAGCTCGTTTTCACAACGAGCGACAAACTTTCCGCGGTGCGCGCTCTCGACGGCCGCGCCGATGTGTACTCGCTCGGCATCATGTTGCAAGAGCTGCTTCAGGTGGGCGCTCAAGCCCGAGTCACGGACGAGCTCAATTGGATCGTGAGCCGCGCCACCGAGGCCGACCCCGCTCGCCGCTATCAAGACGCGGACGCGTTCGCGAAAGCCCTAGACGGGTACGGCGAGCTCAGAGCGATCCTGGCAAGCCTTCCCTCGACGCGTCCCTGGCTACGTCCCATTGGGAAACACCCCATCCTTTGGCTGACGGTGCTCGGCGCGGTGCCACAAGTGATCGGCTGCACGTTCGGCATCACCTATAATGCCATTCGCATTGTCGCTGACTTGAGCCCCCATCAGAGGGAGCTCTTTCGCGCCCTGAACTGGACTTACAATCCGTTTCTCTACGTGCTGGTATCGGTGCTTTGGCTCTGGGGCATGGCCCGATTCAGGCCCCTCGTTCGCCGACCGGCGGATTACGTCGGCAGACAAGCCGAGCTTTCGAAGCTCCGCGCGTGTATGCACCGGACACCGCTCTTCGGCGCGGCGCTAACCACCCTCGGCTGGATGCCGGGAGCCGTCGGCTTTCCGGCCTTTCTCCATTTTTACGGCGGCGGGCTTTCGCTTTCCACGAGCTGTCATTTCTTCATCTCGTTTTTTCTCTCCTATGGCATCGCCCTCGCCTATTCGTTCTTGATTCATGAATGGATTTTGCTCAGAACGCTCTACAAGAGATTCTGGCCTGGGTCGGAATCAATTGCGGAGACCGCTCGCCGAGAGCTTGCCCCCATCCCCAAGCGCGTGCGGATAGCTTGCGTACTCGCGGCCTTCATCCCTTTGCTCGGCGCCACCATCGTGATTCTGGTTGGACCCGATAACCTGAGCGAGCGCGACTACAAGGTGTTTCGTTTTCTCACGACGTCACTCATCGTCATGGGAGGCGTCGGCATGTCGTTCGCTTTCTCCGCCGCGCAGGAAATCGGCCGCATGGTGGTGCGCTTCACCAACGGCACCCAGGAAGCCCGCACCCGAAACAAGTAAGACTGCGACGGAGATGCCGGACGCGAAAAGGCCCGGGCTTCCGAAGAAACCCAGGCCTTTTCAGACAAATTGGGCTCTCGCTCAGCGGGCGATACGAGACCAATAGGCCGTAATGAAGGCCGCGTAGCTCCACGTCAGGTCGTGAGCGCTCTGCATGAAGCCCGTGTGCCGGTTAATCTGCTCCGACATCCGACCATCCTTGGCGGTATGAAAGCCCGCGCGCGAGAGGTACTCGTCACCGCGCGACCGGAGCTTCTGCAGGATCTCCTGGAACTTGGCGTCCCGGGAAGTCAGGCTTTCGCGGCTCGTCGCCGGGACGCCGATGGATTTGAAAAAAGCCTGATTGACTCCGTTGATGTCGATCCGGCCTTTGCGCGTGAACTCCGCGGCGGCTTTGTGAAGCAACTCGCCGAAGCCCGTCGTCGTCAAAAACCACGGATTGCCTTCGACGTTGGTGGAGCCGCTGTAGCGATCTTCGGGATAACGGCCAATGGCCACTCCCGGATAGCCCTTTGAGTTCACCGGATAGATCTTCTGGAAAACTTCCTCAACTTTTTGGAAAGTCGCCAGCACTCTATCGTCGGAAGGACCGAAGAAGCCGTCGCCCACGTGCCCATGGAGCACGCCGAGAATCACGCTGCTATCGATTCCAGAGCTTTTGTAATCGATGCCGCCCGTACGGCCCAAGGTCGTGACGATGAAGTTTCCGGAGGCGTTCCAGAACTTCGGCATTTCCCGTTCCATCGCTTTTGCTTGGGTTGCGTAGAAATCTCCCGCCGCACGATCGCCCATTTTATAGGCGAGACGGGCGCCTTCGACCATCGACTTGCGCTGAACCATGCGCGTGTAGAAATGGTGGCCGTTGATCTCTTCCCAAAGATCGAAGCACGACTGTTGCCAGTTGTGGGACACGTACTCGAGATCGACTTTGATGAGTGAAGCCGACGGAAGCTTGTTGTCGTACAACAGGCGCCGCACTTCCGCTTCCTGACCTTCCGCGATCAGCTGGAAGGCGAGTTTCGTGAGCGCCACCGCGCGGAGCGCGGGACCATCGTTTTGCGGCCGGCCCCAGGGACCGTTGAAGGCGCTACCGTCGACATTGAACTTGGGCTCGCCCAAGCCGGTCAAAGTGCGCGTGAGCTGGTTGGAGCGCGTGAGAGCCAGAAAATCGGAAAGCATCGAGCTATAGAGCCGCTTGTCGGAAGTGCGCTTCGAAAAACGATAGAGATCCACAACCGTGTCCATCACGAGCGAAGCGTCGCGGATCCAGTGAAAGTAGTAGTCGGGGTTCGCACGGGAGGGCGAGGCGACGACGACGCCCTTCGCCGTTCCGGCCGGAGAAATATTGTCCAGGAGATAACGCAAGGAGACTTCCGCCTCCTTATCCATCCATTTGGACGCGTTGCTCACTGTTGCAGCGTGTCCAACCTCCGTCCCAAATACGACCAAGAGAGTCAAAAATAGACGAGAAAGTCCCAAGTCGCGGCGCAATAAAAATCGAAAACCACGTTGTGTAGCCATAAAACCCCCAAGAATTACCAATCCCGTAATTAACGCGCATTGCCACACGCCTCAATTATCCGCGCCGATTTTTTCGCTTGGGGGGGCGTCTTGTCAAAGCAATTGCGCGCCGGACCAAGGATGCGCTAACGCCCCCGAACTCAAGCAGTTTTGCGCTAAACCCCCCGCGTTTAAATGCCGATAAAGAAAGCGTAACCGCAAGGATGCGATGAAAAATTCTGTGATGAACCCAATGGCAGCGCTGGATGCGCTCCGGGGAAATTTTCCTCTATTAGTTCTTTTCGCGGTTGCCGCGGTGGGAACTCTTGCGATCAGTCAGCCTAACGGCTGGATGTTTGTCGTCGCAATTATCGTCGTGGGCGCGTTCGCGTCTTCGATCACTTACGCCGCTCCCGGAACCGTCGCGCTTTTTTACTGTGTCTACTTGATGTTCGAAGGCGCGTTCAAAATCCTCACCAACTACAACATCGCGTTCCGTTTCGGCAGCGACGCTTTGCTCGGTTTCGCGTTCCTCCGTTTGATGGGCCGTCATCAACGCGAAGGAAATCCCGATCTTCACCCCGAAGTCCGGCGCCGGTTCGGAACGCTGGTCGGTTTCTTCACTCTTTTCTGGCTCTGGGTCGCCATCCAGTTCCTCAATCCCTGGGGTCTCGGCTTCTTCCCGTCCGTCGCCGGACTCAAAGTGTACTTGATTCCGCTGCTCGTTTTCTTCGCGGTGGGCATTTTCATGCGAAACGAGGAGTTGGTGAAGATTCCGCCTCTCCTCTTGGGCATGGGCCTCTTCCAGGCCGTGGTCTCGGTCATAGATTGGTGGCAAGGACCCATGGGCTTACCCATGCTGCATCCTAAATACGCCGAGGTTCTCTGGAACTTCCTTCAGGGGTTTCCCTACCGCCCGTTCGGCACCACGAACCTTCCCGGCGCCCCCGCGCTCTGGATGTTCCACTGCATGTCGGGAGCGCTCTTGACCCTCGCCATGCTCAAAGGAAAGACCGGGACAAAAGCGAACTGGCTGCGCGCCGCTTTCATTCTCTTCACCCTGTTCGGGTTCGCGACGCTCATCGCCTGTCAGGTACGCGTCTCGCTGCTCAGATACATGGGCATGCTCCTCGGAGGTCTCCTAATCATCGAAAAGCGCCAAGCCATCGTGCTCGGCACGGTCTTCGTGGGCATTCTCCTCTCGGTGCTTTCGCTCTCGGAAATGTCCTATCAGGAAGCGCTCAGCAAAAAGTCCTTCGTGAAAGTCGAAGACCGCTTCCAGATCGCCATTTCGCGCCTCGCCACTTTAAAGAGCGGTACGGAATGGCAGAACGCGCGCGGCGGCTCGTGGGCCTACAACGAGTTCTTCAACCGCGCGGATCAGACCACGGCCGGCATCGGCCTTTCCCGCGTGGGCGCCTCTTCCGCACCTTGGGCGGAGAGGATCAAAGAAGATCAGCATTTCAGCATGGACTGGGGGTTTACCGACAACCTCGCGCTCGCGCTCTTCACGGAGCTCGGGTTCGGTGGGCTCATCGGTTACGTCTGCCTCGTGCTCGCGGTACTGGCGAAGCTCGCCAAAGTCGGCACCCTCGAGTCGGGTGTCGCGCTAGTCAGCTGCTCACTGGTCTTTTTCTCGGGTTGGGGCTCGGAAGGCATTCTCTTTCAGCCGGACGCCTCGATGTTTTGGTTGGTTGCCGCCTATGGCTTACGTAGCCCGGGGAAAGGATTAAGCGAACTATGACCTCCTATTCGCCAGTACGTTACCTACATCTGGTTCAGCATAGGCCGAGATTCCTCTTGATCACAGTGGGCGTGTCGACCGTCATCGCGGCCATCATCGGACTCGTGTCCCCTTATCTATATAGTTCCACCGCCGTCATTCAGTATCAGCCGAAACCGCAAACCGGCGTGGTGATGCACGACGACGGCGCAGCCTTCCACAAAGTCACCATGCTCGTGTCGTCTTCGCAGGTCTTGGGCGAGGTGGCGAAGACCCTCGCCAACGAGCCGCTCGATCCTTATTACTACTTCCCGAAAACTATCCCGATCCTGGACATTAAGACACGCGCAAAGCTTCTGTTGCGCCATTTGGGCTTGCAGAAACCGGATCCGACCCGCGTCAGCCTTACGCGACTGCCCATCAACGTCATCGTGAGTCTGCTTGATCGCCATTTAAAGGTACGGCCGGACAACACGGTGATGACGCTCAACGTGAGCTACGAAGCCGGCGATCCGGAAATCGCTCAGCACATCTGCGATCTCGTCAGCCAGGCCTTCATCGCGCTCAGCCTCGAGATGGAAAAGAACGAGCTGAAGCATCAGGAAAAATACATCGAGGACGCCATCGCCCGCCAAAGTGAGATGATCCACTCCGCAGAAAACGATTTGCGCTCCATCGTGGAAGAGCACCCCAGCATGGCGGCCTCCGAGGACAAGGGGTCGGGCATGACTCCCGCCGCCCAGCGCTACGTGAAAAAGCAGGAACGCCTCGAGAAGATCGACGAGGAGTTCGGCGGCAATCAGAAGCTGCTCGCCTCCATCGAGACCGAGCTCGGCGGCTCCAGCAGCTTCCAGAACGAGATTTCCGGAAACGTCGCGGCGAAAGTCACGGAAGAGCTCTCCGAGCTAGAGTTCCGCCGCATCAACTCTGTGAAGTTCGGCGGGTATACCGAGGATCATCCCTCCATCTACAAGCTCGACAAGCGAATCCAGGAATTGAAGGAAGTGCTCGCGAATCTGGGGGAAAACCGCGGCGAGACTCGGGGCACGGCCTCGAAGAAACACGGCCAGCAAGGCGACATCCGCGCCCTCTTCGCCCAAGCGACTTCGCTCAGAGAAAAGAACCGGGCGCTGAAAGCGGAGAAGGAAGTCCTTTTGCGCTCTCTCACCGAGGAAGACTCTCGCTTCCGCAAAGCGGTGAAAGTGAACTTCGAGTACGACTCCATCGGCAGAAATTTGCAGTCGAGCCAAGGCATCATGAACGAGCTATACCGCGATCTGCAAAAGATTCGCCTGGTCTTGTCCGGTATCTCGGCCTCGGCGATCATCGTGGATCCCGCGAACTTCTCGCCCCATTCCACGAACCTATCCATTCAAAAGCGAGTCTTCTTCGCCGCCTTCGTGAACCTGGCGTTCATCTTCTCGCTCCTCATTCTCTACGAAATCTTCCGCCCGACGCTGCTCGTTCCGGACGATTTGCGCTCCTTGAAGCTCGCCCATCTCGGCCAGTTCAAGCACTCGCCTCGCGGCTTCGCGGAGCTTTCCTCCTGCTTACTGTCTCTCGGTGAGCCACGGCTCTCCACCGGCACCGAAAAGACGCGCAAAAGGGTGCTGAGCCTAATGAACTTCGCGCCTACTATCCGCCTGGATCTTTTCTCGAAGGCCCTTGCCGAAGCGGCCAAACGCGACAACCTGCGCGTGGCTCTCGTTCTCTTGGACGATCCCGATCATCCGACGGAAATTCAGTCCGACGCGGTCACCGTGCAACGGGTTTCCCGCCAGGACGCTTTGCTGAGCTTGCGGGACACGGTTTCCGCGCTCCGGGCGGGTCACGAGTTTATCCTCATCGCCGAGACGGGCCAGGTCACCGAGCCCGTCGAAGCCTTGCTCGCTCAGCTCTCCGAGCATTTCGTCTACATCACCGAGTTTGGAAAGACGGTGCTCGCCCCGATTGCGACCGTGCGCCATTTGCCGGAGCTGAGTCGCACCGTGCGCCATCACTCGGCGGTGGTGGAGCCCATCGAAGGCTTGAATCAAAAAAAACCGTTCTGGCAGGGACCCCACTGGCCCCGCAACAAGGCAAAAGCCACGGGACGTGCGGCATGAAGCGCATCCTCCATTTGACCAAGTTCTTGCCGTCCTTCGCGGGCGGGATCGAGCGCGCGACCTCGGGGCTTGCCGACGCCGGAACGAGCACGGGCGCGGTAGTCACCATCGTCGGCGCGCAAATGGTACCGGCGGATAGCTTGCCCAAAGATTGGCTCGCCCTTCCCATCGCCTTCCGCGTGGGACCGGTGCCCGTCGTGCTCGGCTACTTCCGCTTGGCCCGCCTGTTCGACCAGTCCGATCTCATTCACGTCCATCTGCCCAACCCGGTGGCGGAAGTGGCGCTGTTAGCCTATCTGTTGCGGCGATGCGGAAAACAAAAAGCCCAGATCGTTCCCGTTTGGCATGCGCCCATGGCGCGATGGCCGCGGATTGGTGCTTTGTGGTCGAAAACGATCCACCGCTTGCTCTACCGTTTCAGCCATACGGTGCTCGTCGCGAGCCCTCAGCTCGCGCGCATGGGAAAGAAAATCCATGCCACCACCGCTTTCCACGTTTTGCCGTTTGTCATCCCTTCCACCGAAAAGGCCCCGAAGTTCTCAAACCTCCTCGACACCGATTCGTTCCACGTCGCCGCGGTCGGAAGGCTAGTGCCCTACAAAGGATTCAACCGCTTGCTGGAGGCGCTGTCTCGGCTCGAAGGCAACTGGCGGCTCACGCTCGTCGGCAGCGGCCCCCAGAGCGGCCCTCTCAAAAGCTTGGCCGCTCGCCTCGGCATCGCGGACCGCGTCGTCTGGCGCCAGGACGCCGACGACGCCGAAAAAGATCGGATCCTCGCCGATTGTCAGCTTTTCGTTCTGCCTTCGCAAACCCAGGCCGAGTGTTTCGGCCTGGTGGTAGGAGAGGCCTTCGCGCATGGACGGCCGGTGGTAACCACTGATTTATCCACGGGACTTGCCTTCCTCGCGCGCGAGGGGAAGTGCGGAGCCACCATTCCGGTGGGCTCGACGGAAGCTTTAACGGCCGCCTTGGCCGAGCTGCGCGACGACGGTTTTTCGCGGCTGCGTGCGGGGCGCGCGAACTATGCGTTTTGGAAACGGGAACTCTCTCCCCACGTTTTCGAAGCCCGATATCGATCCTTTTTGGATTTCTTGGCGCACGCTCGGCTGGCCGAGGGGATGGTCCCTTCGCGTCTGAAGAAGCTCGCCACTCAGTCGAACGTCTCTGTCTAGGTAGGCAAACATGACACACAAAAACATAATCTGGATGTCGCTTCTAGTTTACGGGACTCTGCTTTACGCGGAGCCGTCGGAGAGTCAGCTGGCGGGTCGCTTGGAAACTCAAGCCGAGGTGGCGGTCGGCCACACGAACTTCAACGGACCGCCGCTCTCTCGCTTTTCGATTCTCGTCTCCGAGATTGCGCAAGGCAATGCGCGATCCGCCAGTTTGGACGAAGACAAAAATACCGCCGGTACTCTCGAGTTCACCGGGGATCGCTCGGCGGCTCTAGCGGTCTCCAAGTTCCTCACGGACTCGCCGTCTTCCACTTTGACGCCTCTCGAAAACATTCTAGGGTCGCCGGCAATCTCGGAGCTAGCCGGGGTGGCCGCGGACTCCGTGCGATTACTGAGTCTCGCTCTCGATAAAGGAGCGGGTAATGCCAGTTTTATGACTCTGTCGGCGAAAGGCGCGATTCAGTCCTGGAATCAGCTAGTCAACGCGCTGATGGATCGGATGGAGCAGCTCTACAAAGAGCCGGTTCCAGACGTCAAAGAATGGGAGTCCCTCCGGAATTTCCTGATGGATCCTAAAACCCATGAGTTCAGGGGAGTACTTGCCGGCTTTGCCGAAAAGAAATCTCCTTAACGTTCTGCTGCTTCTGGCGTTCGCCTTCCTAGGCGGGGCCCAGTTCGCGATAGCCGATGAGGAACGCGTACCGACGTCAGTCGGACCCTCGAATATCGAGTGGTTCCGGAAAAATCTGACGGTGGGCGATCCTGCGCTTAATTCGTTTGAGAAACGCCGGCTCAACGACGCCTTGACGGGCCTGCGGGAAAGCCGGCGTGGCAACTGGCCCGCGCCCTCTTCTTCCATCGCCTCCCCGGCAGGTTTCGGCGCGCAGTGGACGGAAGTGTTTTTTGGCGCGAGCGTACAAAACCGCCCGCGGTTCCGTAAGCAAGCCAACGGCACCGGTTACCTCGGCTTCGGCATGGGCGACCCGCGGGAGCTCGTGGGCCTCGAAGTTTCCATCGGCATCTACGGTCTGATTCCGCCCGGAGAGCGCGGCGGCATCAACGTGAAGATGCATCGCTTGCTCGGCAATGGCATGGCTGTCGCCATCGGCCGCGATAACGTGCTCGTCTGGGGCGGCGCCGACGCGAAGCCCGCGCATTACTTCGTGCTCTCGAAAACTTTCAATCTGCGGGAATCGGTCTTCGATCCCTTCAGCCAGCTCACTTTACACGCCGGCATTGGCGATGGCGGATACCGCTCCGAAGCGGCTGTATTCGCCGACAAGAAAACCCTCGGATGGTTCGCGTCCGCGGGGCTTCGCGTTTTGGCTCCCGTGGGAATCGTTCTCAACTGGTCCGGCCAGGATCTTTTCGCCGGCATTTCACTCACACCCTCTCACAAGTATCCCGTGTCCCTGACGTTGGCCGCCCAAGATTTGCTCCACACCGCCGGTGACGGCCGCCGCTACCTCATCAGCGTCGCGTACACCGAGTCCATCTTCAAACTCCCGCTCTTCAACTAACGCACGTCGCCACAAGTTGTCTTGAGAAGATGCCGATAAGCACCATATGGGGCTACGTCTGCTCATAACGGCTTTCTTTTGTGTTTCCACGGCTTTCGCCGCGGAAGTGCAGAATTTGAGCGAAGATCGGCTCGTACTGATAGTCGGTCAGCCTTCGGGCGAGCCGTGGCAGCTCAATGAATCGGCGTGCGTCTTCCGCCACACTCAACGTATCGCTTGCGGCTACATCGAACAGCAGAACGAGACCGGGGGCCGAGTCGTGCTTACCTCCACCAGCGGCGTCGGCGTGCAGATGGGGGATTTCGTCGAAAGAGTGCAATTCACCTCGAATGTGTTTCGCGTCAACACCCGCGAAAAGACGCTTGCCGTCACTCACGAGGCGAACCACCACTGGGTGGAGGGCGACACCGCCTGCTTCGCGCGGGACGGCAAAATTTTTGCGTGCGGTCTGGTAAGCCATTCCGAGCCCCTCAACGCCGAAATTCACATCTACGAAACGGACGCGAAGATGGCCAAGGTGGGCGACGAAGTCCGCCGCATTGGCGGAAAAGTCGCCGTACTTACCGTCGGCAATTCGGAAGCGACGGCGGAGCAAGCGAAAGCCATGCCGTGGAAGATTGGCCAGGCTGTCGGGATCTACAGAAACGGAGCACCCATCGCGTCGGGAAGAATTTCGGCGAGTGAGAAAATCGGCGCGCGTATCGAGCTTGGCGCCGCCTTCGACATTCCGGTGGTGGGAGACGTCGTACTCCCGCTCGGCGCGGGAACTCCCGGCGACCCCGAGCGACAAACCGCGGCGGCCACTCCCATGCCGGCCGCCGTCGTGCAAACCGAGCAGCCGGTGAAGCCACCTGGATCCATGCTTTTCTCGGTGGGCTTATTCTCCTTGGGAAGCTCCGTCCGCTTTCTGCGATTTGAAAAACGCATCGCGGAAAGATACCGCCTCGGATCCATTAACTACGTGGTGGGAGGACACGCCTCCTCACCGACGGGTTACACGTCGGACATGAAGGGCTTCGGCTCGCTCGTGACGGGCTCCTATCAGCCTTTTGAATCTCCTTATCGCGGACTGACTTTCCTCGCGGGCCTCGGAGTGATGAGTTTGGAGACGAACGTGGCCGGAGGCCCTGAAAGAAAAACCGGACCGGCGTTTCTCTTCGGAGTCGGCTGGCGCTGGACTTGGGCGTCTGGTTTCTCTCTCGCCCTCAATGCGAACGAGGTCATGGTGCTCGCTAGCGGGGCGCCGAACCTTCCCGGCTCACTCCCGCATTTCTCCTTCGAGCTCGGCGTCCACTTCTAGACGGGAAAGAGCAACGGTTGGCCGCGGCGTCTAAGCGAGGCGAAACTCAGCTCGAGCAGCCCCCAACCCAAGGCCATGACCAGCACTCCGAGGGCGATCCACGCAAGCCCGGTGGTACTGGTCGCCGTCGACCAGCCCGAGCTCACCACCTGGCGAGCGGTATCCACTACCCAGGTGAACGGCGAGATAAGCCGGCTCCACGCCCTGAGCGGCTCGGGTAAAACACTGAGCGGAAAATACGCGCCAGAGAGTATCGACGCCAAGGTGCTCACCTGAGCGAGCGCCGCGTGCCCCCGTCCCAGCCGAACGAGAGCCGCGCCCGCCGCGAGTCCAAGTCCCAGAAAAAGTGGCACCGCGCAGAGCTGAAGCGCCAAGATCTCCCCCAGGCGCCAAGCCGGAACGCTGAAACCAAATACGGCCGCGGCCACGCCCCAAGTGACGGCGAGCCGCGCGGCTTCTCGCGGCACTCCGGCCGCCGCCTGCAAACTAATCAAGGCGGGCGCGGGAAGCGGGAGCGTGAGAAACACTTCGAGAGTGCCGTCGTTTGTGCCGCTGCGAATGCCCGCGCCCACGCCTGCCCAAAGCGTCAGGGGCAGAATGAGCGCGGCTTCTCCCACTACGATGAAAGTAAAATAGTCGCCCGAGAAAGAAAGCGTCGGCCCCATGGCCCGCGAGGTAAACCAGTAGACGGCGAGCGCAGTAAAGCTCGCCCCGCATTCTCCCAGGAGCGCCCAGAGCGGCGAGCGCCCCGAATCGAGCAAGCTCTTTCGAACCAAAAGCCCCCACGCGCCGATCACGCCTCACCTCCCAGGCGAAAAGTCCGGGTCGAGATGCCGTCCCAATCGGACTCGGTATGGGAAGAGAGCAAAACGGCGCTGCGCGCGCTCACCGCGCGCAAAACGACAGCGATTTCCGAGCGCGTTTCCGGATCGAGACTGCGCGTCGGCTCGTCGAGAAAAAGCACCGCGGGACTGGCGAGCCAGGCGCGCGCGATGTGCAGGACTTGTCGCATACCCGCGGAGCTGAGGAAGTAGGGCGTGTCCAAAGCGCGCTTCAAAGTTCGCAAAGTTCCCATTTCGCCGAGGCGGCGATCCATTTCTATCCGCCCCATCCCGCGCAGAGACGCATGGAGCCTCAAATTTTCCCATCCCGTAAGGCGGGAAAAAAAACCGCCGTCGGTCGACGGCACGTAACCGATGAGCCGGCGAATGCCACTCGGGGAATCCTTCAGCGATTTACCGCTCAAACGGGCGTCTCCCTCGGAAGGGGATAGCAAAGTGGAGAGCACCTTAAGCAAGGTGGTCTTTCCCGATCCGTTCGGGCCCGCGAGCACGGCAATCTCTCCCGCGAAAACTTCCCAACCGAGATCGCGAAAGATCCAACGATCGCCGAACCGGCGGCCCAAGTTATCGAGGACTAGGAGAGGCGGCGGCATGTCCTTCATTGTACCTCGCGCGAGCCCTTACCGGCAGGCGGAGTGCCAACGCGATGCAGATTAAAATGAAGGCGCCCCCGATCCAAAAGGGCAAGCCGATGCCAATCTCGAAGAGAAGTCCCGCCACCGAGGGGCCGACCACACGACCCAAGGCAGAGAGCGACTGCGCCACGCCGAGCGCCCCTCCCTGCTCGTCGGGATCGACGGATTGGGACAGGAGACTCACGAGCGACGGGTTACTCAGGCCGGTGCCGACCGCGATCCAGGAAGATACGACGAGCAGTAAACCGTAGGAACCGAGCTGGCCGGTCAGAGGAATGCAAAAGAGTCCCACCGACACTAACGTAAGCCCAATCTTCAGTAACCGTCCTTCGCCGAACCGGCGAGCGAGCCTGCCAATGAGACCTCCTTGCACCACGATGGCGGTGATACCGACGACGATAAGCACATAGGAGGTGAGCATGGCGGCGTGGCGCAGTGACTCGCGGGTGGGCGCGACTCCCGGAACGCGCGCCCAGACATAACCAACGAAGAGACCCAAATCTTGCTCCATGAGCGAGAACGCGGACGTAAACACGAACCCTATGGCGAGCAGCGTTCCGACGTTCGGATGGCGCGCGACGTGGCGAAGAGCGGCCCAGGAAAGCGTCCCGCGGTGCGGGGCGCTCTTCCCCCGTCTCTCGACGGGATAGGTTTCCGGAAGCAGAAAGCAGGCGGCGACCCAGTTCACCGCGGCAAGACCCGCGGCGATGAGCGCAGGCGCCGCCAAACCAAAACGAGAGAAGTAACCGCCAATGGCGGGGCCTAGCGTAAACCCCAGACCGAAGGCCGCGCCGATGACGCCCATGCCTTTGGCGCGGCTAGAGGCATCAGTGGAATCGGCGATGATGGCCTGCGCGGTACCGATGTTCGCGCCGCCAACGCCCGAGAGCATGCGCGCCAAAAAGAGAATGGCGAGAGATCCGGAGAGCCCGAAGAGCGCGTAGCCGACCGCCGTGATGGCGATGCTGACCAAGATCACCGGCCGGCGCCCGATGCTATCGGAAAGCCGCCCCCAGAAAGGCGCGAAGAGAAATTGCATGAGCGAATAGGACGCGCCCAGCAGCGTAATGACCGTGGGGCTCGCCCCCAAAGTCTCGGCATAAAACGGCTGGACCGGAATGATGATCCCGAAGCCGAGAAGATCCATGAAGATGGTGAGAAAAACGACGCCGAGAATCTTCTTTTGAGTCATCTACGCTCTTTCCACGACGCCGCCCGCCGCTGTCACGACCAAGGTGTGAGTGGGCTCCACTCTTTCGACGAAAACCACTTCGCCCGCTTTCAGATCGCGCCCGGCTTCATTGCGAGCCGACCAGACGGTGCCGCGGTAGGAAACGCATCCCGTCAGACCGAGCCGGATGTCCTCGGTCAGCACAAGCCTCTCGCGCTTACTGGGTGGCGGCAAGGCCGTATCCGACGATTCGACGGCTTCCTCCATCTGCCGTCGCATCAGCCAAGCAACTAAAGCGCACGCCGCGAGAGCAAGTAGGGCCCAAAACACACGCCGGTACAGAGCATTTTCCATGCCCGATGAGTGTAACCTCGTATACCGACGGAAAACAGGCGCGGGCCAGCATCTTTGGGGCGACATTCCCGCCGCCTGACGGCACTTGGGCTGTCCAAGAGACAGGCCCCCAAGCTACCCGGGATCCTTCGAGAAAATGCGATTCCGTACAGGTATCAGTCGGGATCGCCATGGAATACGAAGCCCGCTTCGTGAGGCGGCGGGTGGGGCATTACTCTTGCAATTTGACCCGCGCGAAGGCCCGGGGACTCTCTGTCCCTGGTTATTGGAGTACGTATGTCAGGCGTTGTTATCTCGTTGGATTTTCCCTCGCCCGAGCCGCGGCCGGCTCAGTCCATGGCCGATCATTTACGGCCAGCCCTAGAAAAATTTGTGAGCAGCCTGTACCGGGATGTTTTGGCTCGCGACGTGACTCAAACCGAAGCCCAGGACTGGGTGGATCAAATTCTCTCGGGCACCAGCCGCAATACCGTCGCGATGTGCGTCTTGAACTCCGAAGAGCGCCGCCGCCGGATAGTGCGCCAGTATTATCAGCGCTTTCTCGAGCGCGAGCCAAACGCGGAAGGCCTCGCCTTCTGGACTGAGTTTCTCGCCGCCGGCAAAACGCACGAGGAGCTAATCGGCGCCATGCTGAGTTCCGACGAGCACCTGAGCAATCACAAACACAGCAACGAGTCTTTTCTCCGTTCTCTTTTTACTCAGCTCTATAATCGTAAGCCGAACGCGGCGGAAATGGCTTCCTGGATGGGTCTACTCAGCTCGGGCAGCGCGAGCCATGAAGACGTGGCCCACAGTTTCGTCACGAGCCGCGAGTTCCGTCAGGCGACGCTCCGGCGCTGGTATCTCGAAATTTTGCGTCACGAGCCCGATGGCGAAGGCCTCACGTACTGGCTCGATCAGATGCACCAAAACCTTCCGTTCGAGAAAATACTCGCGGGCCTCATTTCCAATAACGAGTATTTCAGTCAAGCGTTGCTGACTGACGGCTTTCCTAGTGGCCGCCCGGTTTCCTGAACGGAAAAAGAAGTAACGTGCCCCATACTCCGGTCTTATCGGGGTGAGTGGCGCGCAGATTTTCCACCAAGCTTCGCGTTTGCAGCCGATACGCCTGATAGCCGTGTCTGAGACAAAGGCGGGAGATGGCGCTGTCCTCGTCGGGCGTGTGAGACTCGATCCAAACCAACGGCCTCTTAGACGTCAGGCATTTTTCCATGCCTTCCAAAGCGAGCACGCCGCCTCCCTCGATATCCATTTTGATGAAGTCCGGATAACCCCTATCCGCGAAGAACCCGTCCAGCGTTTCCGTCGGCACGATGAGTTTTTCCGTGGGCGGCCCCCCATCGCTGGCCCATCCGGGTAGCAAGGAAGAAGCATGGTGGTGATGCCCTAAAAAGAAATCGATCTCTCCTTTGCGATCCGAACAGGCGAGCTCCGCGATTTCGACCGAGTCGATATGGTTAAGCTCGAGATTCTTGCGCAGAATCCCCACGGCGTAAGGGGCCGGTTCGAAGGCATAGACGCGGGTGCCCCGCCGAGCCGCCCAAAGCGAGAAAAGCCCGATGTTCGCTCCCACGTCGGCGACGACCATGCCTTCTCGGACGAAATCTTTCAGATAATCGAACGCCTCCAGGTCCCAGAGCCCAAGTACCGCATGGTAATTGATCGCGCGATCGTAGTGGAGACGAAGGCCTTTCAAAGGGCCGAAAGGAATGCGGTAGGCCTCCCCTTCCTTATAAAGCAACGCGAGCACACGCCGTGCCACGGAAGAGTTGAACTGGGCATAGCGAAAAGAAGAGAAGCTCAAACCGATTGCATTGTACTCTCGCGGCGGCGGATGGTCGCGACAGTTTCTAGGAGCGTCGTGTCGGTCTCGTTTTGGAGAGCATCGAGCACAGCCGGAAGCGAGGCATCTTGAATCACGTGCAGCGCTATCAACGCGTTTCTGCGTAAGCCTTCTCGCCTTGCGCGGGTCATGGCCGAGCCGCCGAACCAAATCACATACTCTTCCTGGGACATCAAAGCGATTTGGCTCAAGGGAGGCAGCTGACGGGTTCCCAAGTCCTTGGGCAACGACCAGCCCCGCGCCTTGCGATTGTAAGGACAAACAATCTGGCAGAGGTCGCAACCGAACCAATACTTTTCAAAATGCGGCCAATAGATTTCCGGAACCGTTCCCCGGTGCTCGATGGTCCAATAAGCGAGGCACTTTTCCGCATCGATCGAATAATCTTTCGCCAGCGCGCCGGTGGGGCAATGGACTTGGCAAAGATCGCACGTCCCACAGCCGCCTTCCGCATCCCGCACCTGCGGGTCTTTCGGTTCCCGCGCCAAAAGCGGGAGCGAGGCCGTGGTGAGAATTTCGCCCAGGAGCAAAAAACTGCCGCGTTTCGGATCGATGAAGCAGGTGTTCTTGCCAATGAAACCCGATGGCGTCCGCGCGGCGAGCGCGCGCTCCAGTACCGGCGCAGAATCAGTCGTCACTCTAAATTGAGCCCCCGGGGCGAGCTCCCGCTCGGCGGCTTGCGCGATCCGCCCGCCTTTTTCCCAAATCACTTTGTGGTAATCGCGAAAGCGGGCGTACTGGGCGACCCTTGGCGGGTGAGACTCTTCCCAAGCGTCCCCTTGATCGTACGGAAGCGCGAAGAGAATGGCCGCCTTCGCTCCTTCCAATAAGCGCGCCGGCTCCCGGCGAAGCTCGCGGTAGCGTTCCAGAAACTCGAGACCCGCGTGCCGGCCCTCTTCCAGCCAAGCCTCATAACGCGCGAAATCCTCGCCCACTTCGAGCGGCACGACGCCTAAGAGCTTTAGCCCCTCGGCCTCAATGATTTCATTCAGTCTTTCCACGGGCCTCTCTTACCACAAGAGGCGCAGTTTGGTAGGGTTAGGGTATGCTGAAAATCGG
Organism: Pseudomonadota bacterium; assembly: GCA_043767805.1. Taxonomy (GTDB): domain Bacteria; phylum Bdellovibrionota; class FAC87; order UBA2466; family UBA2466; genus CAZZHG01. The sequence continues at coordinate 43,069 of JAYUGC010000195.1, forward strand.
GTTCTCCGCCTGCTTCTTCCACGCCGATCACCAGAGGCTTCTCTTCAAGGGAAAGACCCTCATTTATATGGAAGAGTCCATGGTGCAGTGGGTGCAGCAGTCGGGCGCTTTGCCGGTACTGATCCCCCGCGTCGGCAAAGACTCCCCCATGGACGTCCGAAAGATCGTGGCGGAGCTCGATGGCCTGCTCCTCCAGGGAGGCGACGACGTCTCTCCGCTCAATTACGGTGAAGAACCCTTGCAGCCGAAATGGGCCGGGGACGCCGTGCGGGACGAGTACGAAATGATTTTGATCCGGGAGTTTCTACGGCAGAAGAAGCCCATCTTGGGGATCTGCCGGGGCGCTCAGATTTTGAACGTCACCATGGGAGGTTCTCTCTACCAGGATATCCCGACGCAGATTCCTGGCTCTCTCGTCCACCGGAACTGGGACATCTATGACGACAACCTCCACTCGGTTCGCATCGCCGAGGGAAGCGTTCTCGCCAAACTTCTGCCAGGCGACCACGTGGTAACCACCACCACCGTGCACCATCAGGCCATAAAGGAAATCGCGGCCGACATGATCGTCGAAGCGGTGAGCGAGGCGGACGGCGTCGTCGAAGCGATCCGTTACGTGAAAGCGCCCTTCGTTCTAGCGCTGCAATGGCACCCAGAGTTCCGCCAGGAACGGGAAAACATCGTGGATTGCCGGCCCGTGCTGGAAGCGTTCCTTAAGGCTGCTCGTCTTCGTTCTGGAGGAAGCAGTAGCAAGCAAGCCGTTCGTAAAAGTCCGAAGGGTCGCAAAGCTTCGGGTCCACTTCCCAAGCGGCTTTCCGGTAAGGGCAAGAGCTCACGCACTCGCCCGCGCTAGGACGGCAACCGACGTATTCTTTTCTCGTGCCACGGAAAGCGCTTTCTTCGGCGAGAGCGCCGAAGGACAAAAGACCAGCCAAGACCAAAGTCGCTAAACGAATTGTCATGAGCGAAAAATAACGCCAGAAGTTCGTTCCGACTAGCCCAAAATTTTACGCAGCCACCTCAGCCGGTCGCCGTAGGGCGGATACCGCAGGCTCGGATCGAGGGAGAAAGAACGATGCAGCACTCCCTTTTGATGGGAGAACGTGTCGAAACTAAATTTTCCGTGATAAGCGCCGAGCCCGCTTGGGCCGACGCCGCCGAAGGGCAGATTCGGGTTACTCAAGTGGATGAGCGTGTCGTTGATGCAGCCTCCCCCGAAAGAGGTCGTCTCGAGCACTTTTTTTTCCCGCTGCGCATTTTTCGAAAAGAAATAGAGGGCGAGCGGTCTGGGCCGCGCATTCACGAACTCGATGGCTTCGTCGAGCTTGCGGTAAGTGAGAATCGGCAGGATGGGCCCGAAGATCTCATCGGCCATCACTCGGTGCTCGGCCTTCGCGTCGGCGATGACTGTCGGAGCGAGATAAAGCTCGTCTCGTTTTGTCTCACCGCCGATGACGGCCGGCGCTTCGCCGAGCAACCCCGAAAGCCGGTCGAAGTGCCGCGTATTGATGATGCGGGCGTAATCGGGGCTGTGGCTCGGATCGCTGCCGAAAAAAGATTTCACCGAAGCTCGGATGCCTTCCACCACCCGGGCTTTCTCGTTCTCGGGAACGAGCAGGTAATCGGGAGCGACGCAGGTTTGCCCGGCGTTGAAAAACTTACCCCAGGTCACGCGTCTCAGGGTCGTTTCCCAATCCGTCTCTTCATCGAGGATGCAGGGACTCTTTCCGCCGAGCTCTAAAGTGATCGGGGTGAGATGCTTGGCGGCGGCCGCCATGACGACCTTTCCAATCTGGGTTCCGCCGGTAAAGAAAATATGATCGAAGGGAATGTCGAGCAGCGCCTGGGACGCTTCCACCCCGCCTTCGACGACAGCGACGAGCTGCGGGTCGAAATGCTGTTTGAACATTTTGCCGAGTAAAGCCGAGGTATGGGGCGCGAGCTCGGAAGGTTTCAAGACGGCTGTGTTACCCGCGGCGAGGGCTCCAATGAGCGGCGCGACCACGAGCTGAAAGGGATAATTCCAAGGCCCGAGGACAAGAACCACTCCCTTGGGCTCGCTATAAATACGGCTCCGGCTAAACGCCGTGAGCAAAGGAGAACCGACTCTTCTGGGCTTCGCCCACCGTTCAAGATGACGAAGGGTGTGGGCAATCTCGTCGTAAAGAAAGGAGACTTCACCGAGAAAGGCCTCGAGCCCGGGCTTTCGCATGTCCTGCTTGAGCGCTTCGAGGATCTCGTTCTCATGCCGCCCGAGAATGGCGCGCAAATGCCGGAGCGCTTGGCGTCTCGCAAAGAGCTCCCGCGTTGCCCCCGACTTAAAAAACCGCCGCTGCCCGTCGACAATCCCCGTCACATCCATCCCGCGATCATAAGGCGCTTAGGCACTTTTTGGTACCAAAAGGGGTCAAGCTACTTTTGGTGCTAAAAGGTGTGTGGATACTTTTAGCCAAAGCCTTGGCTAAAAGTATCCACACACCTTTTGGAGGGCTTACTCGAA
>JAYUGC010000196.1:0-7896 GCA_043767805.1 Pseudomonadota bacterium
TCTTGATTATCGCCGTCTCCATTGCTCACCTCCTGAAAAGAGGCTCTTACTACCAGATACTAAAAATTTGAAAATGTGGGGCGGGTGGACGATTTACCAAAGGCAAACGCTACAAATGGGTGAAGATGAAGGAAATCAACCGCGAGCTCCTCTTCAGCATCGTCATCAGCGAAGACTCCACCTTCTTTGAGCATGGCGGTTTCAATCTCGAAGCGATGATCGATTCCGTTGCCGAGAATATCAAAGAGCGCCGGCCCGCCTACGGCGCAAGCACCATCACTCAGCAAGTCGCTAAGAACCTGTTCCTTACGAACGAGAAGACCATTCTCAGAAAGCTTCAGGAAGCGATTCTTACCAACAAGCTCGAAGCGAAGTTCTCGAAGAACGAGATCCTAGAGGTCTATCTCAATATCGCCGAGTTCGGCCCGGACATCTTCGGTATCAACGCGGCCTCGCACCACTTCTTCAAGCTGAACCCTTCCGAAGTAAACGCCGCCCAAGGCGCGCTCCTCGCGCAGATGCTGCCTTCGCCCCGAAGGCATTACTTTCAAATATTCGAGAATAAGAACCTGACCCGCGCCAAACGTAAGCGCATCGATCGAATTCTGAGAGACATGCTCTATCAAGAGTACATCACGGAGAAACAGTACCGGGAATACGTCCGCTACCGTTACTTCGAAGAAGGCACTCCGCGATCGCTCGCGAGATCCCGGCGCGCTCCACCAGCCATCGCCAACTGATCGGCTTCGGGCTCGTTCTTACGCGTCCGGCCCTTGGCGGCCACCGACGATGCGTTGATGCAAAAAGCCTCGAACTTCGAGCGCTGAGTGGTGTCTCCACACTGAGTTTGCAGAAGTGTAGAGACCTGTCCCATCAGCCCAAGGCCGCCTTTACCGGCTCCCTCCTTGATCTTCTTGCCGGTCGCTACTTGATTCGCGAAACCTTGGGGAATGCCGGCTTCCGCTCCGGTCGCGATAGTGCCTGAGCTAGTCTCTGAAGACGTGGAACCACCGCCAGCGCCCACTTCGTAGCGTTTCACGGCGTCACTTAAACCAGCGCGACCGCCATAAGACGGGCCGATACCACGGCCGACGTCGTCGCCGCCGAAAGCTCCGCCCGCCGTGCCGCCCGCTCCGCCGCCCATGGCCGCGGGTTTATCGCCGCCGCCCCCTTCGCCACCGCCGCCTCCACCACCGAACATGCTTTTATCGATGGGAGAGCCGGGACTCATATTGCCCTGAATGAAAGGAGCACCTGATTGAGGAACCTGGCCGCTCGTCGCCGCGACGGGCGTATTGCCGGTCGCGCGCAAAATGCCGGGCGGAACCGAGACGCCTCCGGGAACATTTTCCCACTGGGGATTCGGCTGACGCTCGATATTGCTGGCCGACGCGACCGAGCCCACATCCGGCGTTTCAGGCTGAGAACCAAAAAGTTTGCTGGAATCGGCAATGCCACCAGGTTGCGGCATCTGCCCGCCTTGTCCAGCCGCGCCTTTGCCTTTGTCGCCGCCGCCCTGACCGCCGCCATTGCCCGCGTTCTGCGGACGTTGGGGTTGCTGCTGACCCGCTCCTGATCCTTGAGGAGGCGTTCCCGGTTTGGGTGGAGCGGGCGGGTTCGCCTCGAGCTCACTGGCATCTTTCTCGATTTGACTAGCTGCGATCGCTTTCTCTTTCGCAGGCTCGAGAGCAGCGAGGCCTTTATTTAATTCGGTTTTCACAACGCGAACGGAAACATCCAAATCCTGTTTGGTGAAGCTCTCTACCGTCGCTTTGCGAATTTCTTCGTTCGCCGGCGCAGCTATTACCGGAGGCCCATTGGGTTGGGGCGCGGTGCCATGCGAGTCAGCGTTAGCGCCTGATTCAGACGAGGTTCCCGCCGTACCACTTTTGACTGCGGGAACAATTTTATTCATTTCGATTAGGTGGGCTTCCACCGCCTTTACAGCGCTATCTACTCCGACATCGTAGCCAATGGGCGCGGGACCGGCGATTTTTCTAACCGCGTTCATGTAGTCCTTCGGGCCTCCGGGCTCATCAAACGTGTCGTATACTTTTCCCCTCTTGGGAGATTCGATCAAGCCGGCCGTGACCGAGCCGAGCGCCGTCACGAAACTCAATTGCCGCTTCATTTGATTTTCGATGGCGCCGATTGAATTGTTGGTGGGATCGAAGGTCTCTACGTCACCAGCATTCACTAACGAACCCGGGTCTGCGTCCGCGAACGCGTCAGGAATGCCAAACGCCATGACTAAAAACTGAAAACTTTTGTTCAGCAGGCTGCTACTGGGAGCTGGCTTGGTTTCTTCCCCTTTAGTAGGAGCGGCTCCCCCTTTTTCTTTGGGAGGACCCACATTGATTTCGGTTCCAGCGCCTTTTTCGTCTGCCTGTCCTGCGGAACTCTTCTTCTGCTGATTTGTCGGAGGCGCAATGGGTTTCGGAGAGAGCCGTCCCACGTCAGCTCGTCGCTCCGGCTCTAGAGTTTCCAGAGTACCTCTCATCGTTTTGTAAACTTTCGCGGCTTCACGCTGAGCCTCGGCCTTCATCGCTTCCGCTTTTGCTCTCAAGGCCGCGACCTGCTTCTTGTGTTCGCGTAAGCTCTGCTGAAAGGCTTCCTGTTTTGCGCCCTCTTCCTTCTCAAAATTATCAAACTTTTCCCGGTCTTGCGCCTGGAGCTGGGCATTTACGCCCGCGAGCTGATCCTGTTGCCCAAATTGACCTGGAAGCTGACCAGAAACCGCTCCGGCAGTAGTCGTGCCCGCGGGGGGAGCCGCTAGCGCCGGCACCGGCATCGCCATGCCGAGGCAGAGCAAAACAGAAGTGACCTTCTTAAGTTGAAAGCGAGTTTTCGAGCGAAGCAAATGCGTATGCATTCCAGTGCCCCCCTTAGGACCGGAAAAGGTGTATTCGTACTAACGCTAACTAGAGCAACCCTCGTGCCGAAACCCGCCGCACGGATCACCCCCTAAATTTGACCAAGCCCTGTACGCCACCCATACAATCCAGACGCTGACCACCCCATGGTCGGCCTAAAACCCAGCCCGAAACGGCTAACCCCCAGATTCCCCAACCCTTTCTCAAACCCGCAAAAATAGCAAAGCCACGCACGGAGGCCCCAAAAGCCTGTATACGGCAAAGGCACCGATTTTTTACTGAGATAACGAGGGGTTCTGAGCGTGCTGCTCGGGGCGCAGGATGTATTCCGAGGCCCACGGCTCCTGTTCGAAGCTCTCAATCAGCGGAAGAATCGCACGCGGATCGGCCGTATACGGGAAATGTCCGTAGGCACGCTCGATAAAGCGCAAAGCGGAAACATCGCGCGCGAGCCCCTCTACCGCTTCGAACGGAATATAAGGATCGTTACGAGACGCTATCACCTGAATCGGAGACATCAGCTTCGCGCGATCCGCAAATCCCACGAGCTCGTCGAGCCCTAGCCACGAGCCGAGGCTTTCTCCCAGACGATAAATCATAATGAGCCGGTACATCGCGCGGATCCGGCCCATATATTCGCCGAGACCCAAATCGACTTTGCCCCCGCGGCTCTCCACTTCACGAATGGCTTTCGCCCGGCTCATGAGCTGAATGCGGAAAGGATGATTCGCCTTAATGAGATTCACGCCGCGAAACGAGCCGTTAAAAAACGTCACTCTCGTATCGAGGCATTTGCCCTTTTTATTGAGCCTGAGCAGGCTCAATACGGTGAGCGGCACGCCCATGTCGTGCGCGATGATGAAACGGGGACGGAACGTCTCGATTTGCTGAGTGATGTAGCGAGAGAGCTCCCGCGGATCGGAAGAATCGCAATGCTCGAGCACTTCGCGGAACGGTACGATGCGCTGGTCTGGGCGGGCGCCCAGGAAGTCTTCCCAGGCGACTGCGGGGCACGGTAATCCGGTGATAACGAGACGTTTCATGGATGGCCCGGGACACTAGCAGGACGCCGCGCGCGCCGCAAGCCGACGCGAGGGTCAGGGCTTACGGGGCGAGAGCGCAATCGGGCAGGGCGGCTCTTCGGGGTTACCCTTCATCAGAGTCGCCAAAGGATCGAGCCCAGCCTCGAGCTCCGAGCGCGTTTCCTCGGTAGCGAGACTTCTAAACACCGGCTGCGTCTGCGGGCCCTTCTCCACGAGCTCGCGATAATCGAATTTTTGCGTGAGATCCAAACGGAACACGCGGCGGCCGATATCGGCAAAGGCCGTCTCCATCCGTTTTTCCGCGGCCGAGTCCTCGATGCCCTGACTCTTTTGCCGCAAAGCTTTTTCACGCAAGTAAGCGAGACCGAGCTGCGTGTACGCGTACAAAGCGCGATCGGTAGTGACGTGCTTCTCGCGCACGCCATTTACCGCGTGCGGCTCTTCGTGCTCGCCGATAGTGGAAACCAAAACCTTCACGTAGCCGTCGAGAAACCAGGCAAACCGCTCGAAGCTATAAGCCGTGGCGCCGCGGTACTCGTTTCGATATTTCGAAGCGCAAGCCATGAGGCCTTCGCGGTACGGCTGAAACACTTCGTCCGATTCCTTTATGACCTTCGCGCCGAACGCATCCATCTGCACGGCCGCGACGATGTCGGTTCCCTTGATCATCAAAAACTCGGGGAAGTAATTGCGCGCGATCTTCTCGTTGAGCTTCGTTACTTCGGTATGCAAATCCGAGTAGACACGTACCCAGGGCTCCGGCGCCTTTTCGCGCGCGGAATCCGGCGCGCGATCGGCCGTGGCGAGAGCCCCCAGCAGAAGGCCAAAACCTAGGACGCGAAAGAGGCTAACCGTCGAGATCATGCCCCTTCTTTTCGGTATTTTTAGAGCAAAACCAAAGGCAGGAGCGCGGTAAGCAGCAGCAAAATCCAACCAACGCGATGCACAAAAAGAGCGGGCCTTTGGACCCGCAGTAAGCCTATTCCGCCCCTTCCCAGCCAAGCGCCAAGCTCCTGCGGGAACCAGATCGCGCCCAGCGGAATCAGCATAAAGAGGGCGGAGGGGAGCACCGTTCCTGCCGGCCCGTACTCAACCAGCAGGACGAAAAAACCTAGGACATAGCCCAGGGATAGCGCTTTAAGCATCTAGGCTAAGCATACCCCGACCACGATCAGGGCGCCGAGCAATAGGTAGTAGGCGCACATATAGACAAAGTAGGGCGATGTCGGACCTTTACCCAACGTAAACCTCTCTCAACGGAGAAAAACAGACGTGTTCAATGGCTCACGCGGAAAGGACGGGCGGATCGGCTCACAGTATTTAAGATTTTTTGGTTTCGCCTAGCTGACCCATCGATAGGCCAGTCAGGGCGTACACCGTCTGCCCGATTAGGTGGCTAGCACCCAGGGCCAGCCACAGCCCTAGCATTCCCATCAGGATGAGGACGCCGATGAGGAAGCGATAGGCCCCCGGATTGGAAGGGCCGGGGCCGATGATGGTGATGAGAATCGCGCCGACCAGGGGCACGAACCCCGCCATGTACGGAAAGATTCGGAGGGTGGGGCTCAGGATGACGAGCTCCTTGCGAGCCGTCTCCTTGATGTTCGCGCCGCCGAACCAAAACTTCGGGTAGTAGGCCCGGAGCAAAAAGAACTGCACGAACAAGAACGAGTACGTCAGGGCAATGAGCCACGACAGCGTGAACGACACGAAGAAGTGGCCAAAGACGGAATTCGGAAGGGGACCTGAACCCGCGTGCATCGCAGCCGGAAAGAAAATACTTCCCGGCATCCAGCCCAAGGTGACGGCGGCCACTACCCAGAGCGGGAAATCCAAGATGCGCGCGCGGATGGCTTCCATTCCCGGTGCCCCCGGCTCTACGGCGAGCCGCGGATCGCGCATGTAAGGCAAAATCCCCTTCAGCTTCGATAACACGAGCATGATGCACGAGGGGTAAACGACGACGTTATAGAGCCCGACCAGCATCATGAACATCTGCTTTTGTTCCGGCGTGAGAAAGTTCACGATGCGAAACGAGTTGTAGGAGATGTTCACGAAGCTGCCGAAAATCTGAGGCGTCAGCGTGAAAATGAATAGTGCCGACCGCGGGTGTTTCTCGAGCCACGCCAGGGCACGCGTACGTTCCGGCAATTCATCACAGAGCAGCCGGCGCTCCAAGCAACCATCGAGAGCGCTCGCGAGCTTCCCGGCGGACTCAAACCGAGCATCGGGATCGTCCGCAATGCAGCGATTTACGATGTAGCCGAACTCCAGATACTCATTGAGCGACTCGACCCCGAGCGCGCGCTTGAAACACTCTTCCAGGACTTTGCCGAGCGCGAAAATATCCGCGCGGCCGTCGAGCTTGATGGACGCACGCATTTCCTTCGGACCATCCAGAAGTTTACGTTGCTCGGGCGGCATGTAACGGTCCGTGCCCCCCACGAGCTGGGCCGCCGGTAAAGGTTGATCCTTTGGTCCTTGAGCGACATTGAAATCGACGAGCATAGGAGTGCCGTAAGGCGCCATCAAAATATTGCCGGGCTTGACGTCGAGATGAAGCACTCCGCGCTCGTGCGCGTAAGCGAGCGCGCCCGCGAGCCGCGCCCCGATCCAGAGAAAGGCTTCGAGCCCACCCAGCTTGGTAATCGTTTCTCGATCTTTCAGCGCGACCGGATCGAAGGCGCTTTCCCCCGAGCCGATCCGATCGATGGTCGCGAGAATGTCCGAGCCCTTGATGGCCCCCGCAGGTAAATCCCGGAGTAAGCACTCGAGATTGGTTCCGGGAACGTACTGCATGCACAGGTAGCGAAGATGATTCTTCGTATGCAGCTCTTCGGAATAAACGCTGACGATGTTGGCGTGGCTCAAGTTCGCCATGGTCTGCGCTTCGACGCCGAGATTGGGCGCAACCTTCAACGCGACTTTTCGCCCTAACGAATTTTGAGTGGCGAGATAGACGGTGCCAAACGATCCCGCTCCGAGCGTACGCTCGATGGTGAAATCGCCGGTAACGTCGCCCGCGGAAAAAAGCGCGGGAGAGGTGTCCATGAAAGACTGAAGGACGCGGGCCGCGGCCGGCCGCTCGAGGTACTCCTCACTTTTTTCGTGGGAGAGCAGCAGCGACTCGACTTCCTTGCGGATGCGATCTTGCCCGGTGGTCTTTTCTTTTAACCAGCGGGGGCGATCCTCAGCCGGGACGTCGAGGCACTCGTGGAAAAGGCTCGAGACCTTTTTCCAGTCCTCAGTTTTCAGAGGGGGGAGTTTCATTCCCGCTTAGCTCCCGATAGAGCCAGGCGCGCGCGAGGGTCCAGTCCCGCTTCACCGTGGCCGGCGAAGTCTGAAGGACTTCCGCGGTTTCCTCGATGCTCAGGCCACCGAAGTAACGGAGCTCGACGATTTTCGCCTGACGCTCGTCCATCTCCGCGAGCTTTTTCAAAGCGTCGTCGAGATCGAGAAGGTCCGGCGTTTCGTTCTCGCCTTGGAGCGAATCTTCAAAGGTGACCCGGGCACGGCTTCCGCCGCGTTTGGAAGCCAAGCGCTGGCGAGCGTGATCGATGAGAATCCGGCGCATGAGCTGGGCCGCGACGCCAAAGAAGTGCGAGCGGTTCTTCCACTCCACCGCGCGTTGATCGACCAATTTGAAATAGGCTTCGTGAACGAGCGCCGTGGGCTGCAAAGTGTGCGCGGCGTTTTCCCGCCGCATGTAACTCGCCGCGAGTTTGTGGAGCTCATCGTAAACCTGGGGAAGCAATGCCTCGAGCGCTTCGGGATCGCCGGCACTGTACTGAACGAGCAGCTTCGTCACTTCAGGATTCAAAGGGTCCCCACTTTCCGATTGAGTTCGACGGCGCATTATAGAGAGCCAGGCGCGCCGCTTCAAACGGAATGGCAGAATAGTACCTAAACTATCGCTATTAAAGAACAAACTGCTCCGGCACCTTTTGGTACCAAAAGGGGTCAGCCGCCATTTGGTACCA
>JAYUGC010000197.1:0-45242 GCA_043767805.1 Pseudomonadota bacterium
TCTTGATTATCGCCGTCTCCATTGCTCACCTCCTGAAAAGAGGCTCTTACTACCAGATACTAAAAATTTGAAAATGTGGGGCGGGTGGACGATTTACGATGAAACTCGTCATTCCGGATGCCATGCGAAAGCAAATCGAGAGGCTGCAGGAAGTGCGGGGGTGCTCGGCGCTGGAGGCGATTGGCTACGCCGTGTTCGAGGCGCTGGAGCGGCGCGATCCGCTTCGCAAGGCCGAGCGCAATGCCGGTCGTAAAGCGACGAAGCCTTCCTCAAGGAAGGCTCACCGGCGCAAGCCCAGCGCGCAGGTGAAGCATGAGGTGATGCTCAGGGACGAGGCTCAGTGCACGTTCCGGTACGCGGACGGTAAGCGCTGCGAGAACCGGAGGTGGCTGCACATACATCATGATAAGCCTTGGGGCGTGGGTGGGGACTCGAGTGCCGAAAATCTAGCACTCGTGTGCGCGCAACACCACCGAGTGCATCATCAGGAGGGTCCTACTGACGCTCGTTGAAGGGCACCGCGAGGCGATACTCGGGGAACTGGGTGAGCGTCCAATAGCGGCGATGAACGGGGTCTTTGGTGGGCACCCATTTGGCCGAGGCGGTGAGCATGTAGTTGGAACGCTTGTTCGCGCCAATCGCGGAGCCGGGAAGCACGGTGCCGGGAGCAAGTCCTTCGGGCGGCTCGGGGAGCGTGCCCTTGGGCGTGGTGATGGTGAACACGCGTTTTTCTAAGTCCTTGTTGTAGACGACGTACACGCGCTCGGGCTGGAGAACCGCGCCGGGTGGAACCGCGAACTTCTGGTCGGTCTCCACTTCGAAGTGCCAAATACCCGAGGTCTCTTTTGTCGTCGATTCAGAGTCGGACATCGCTTTGAGCTCGCCCAAGGCCACAATCTGAGGGGCAAGCCAAAGGCAGACGCCTAACCAAACAAACTGCTCGAACTTAAGTGCCTTTTCCATTTTTTGACTCACTTATCCTCGACGAAGGCAGCCATGGAAATGGCCTCGTCCGTAGAACCTAGCTTATGTTGCTCGATGACTTCTTTGCTCGCGAACATCTCCGGCATCGAAAACACGACGTCCTGGGGCTTCGCCTCCTCGAAAGCGAGAGTCTTGGGCGGATCCGTTTTCTCCCCCACGAACCTTAAGCCCACGAGTTGCACTTCCTTGGGGCGAGTCGGAGAGGACTGAACCAAAGTAACGAGTGACTTGCGAAAATCGACTTGATTCTCGCACGCCGCAAAAATGAACTTTTGTTTGCCGCCCGGCAACGTAAAGGCGTCGTAGACGCGGTTGGGAAGCAATTTGCCATCGGGATTGGGAAGCTGGCGACCAAGAAACCGCGAACGAAGAATGGTGCTGCCATTCGGACCTGCCGTGCCCGAAAGCATCATCTTGCCTCTAAGAGTTCCCTGCTGATCTGTGAGCACGCGCAGGCATTCCGTGTCGTCCCCGGCCTGAGCGGGAACCCAGTGGTCGCCAACGGCGCGCACCGTAATCTGATAGACGGAATGCGGAAGTAGTTTGCCTTTGTCCATACGGGCAGTCAGCGGCGACTTCTCTTCACCGCAGGCCTCGTAAACGGGTTCCGAAGTGCTCGCAGGGCGGCGGGTGCGGGGCGCGCTCGCCACTCCCGAGTCTTTGTGGTCGCCGTTAGAAGACCGTCGTTCCGCGGAAGAGTCGACCTCGTCCGCCACGTCTTGATCGCGCTCCACTGGCTCATCCGCGCTTTTGGAAAATGACCTTCCGTGCACGTCTTTCTTCTTGATGAGCAGCTGGGTCGCCAAAACGACCGCCATGCACTTCTTTTCGCGAGACTGCGGACTAGGAGTGTAAAATCGCACGCCATCCGCCTGACTCGGAAGTGGACAGGATCTCTCGGAAGCCTCGAAGGCCGCCGAGGCAGTCTTCAAGCAAAGCTTGTAGCTGTCGCAAAGCTTTGGATACGTTTCGCAAAGTTTCGCGGGCTCGACCGGCTGCATCTTTTGATAAAACCTCACTTGTACGCGCATCGCGGTCTGGAGTTCCGTCCAAGCGTCCTTGAAAGCATCCATCGTGCTTTCGACTAACCCTTTAGATTTTGGCTCGGCAGATTTGGAAGGGTTTCCGACGGTGACTTGAGAGCCGGCAGCACAGTCCGGACCGTCCTTGCTGTTACACGTTGCTGCCTTCGCGCCAAAACTAAGGAGCTTTTCCGTCGAATTCGCGAGGGCAACGAAGCTGAGCGAAAACACCAAGGCCAAGGAAAGTAGTTTCATTTTTTAATCCCCTTCCCTTTACGTCGGGCAGCTTCCGCACCGGCCGCCTCGCTCATCTGGACGGTCCTGGAAATGCTACTGCCCACGGACTCGGGAGCCGCTTTTCCCGCCGCACCACCGACAAGGTCTTCGCCCGCCGCCACGGTTTGGTTCGCCGCGCGCTCCGTATTGGCGCCCCGCTCGCGCCTTTCTTGCTCGACCGCTTTTTCGCGGTCCTCTTTGTCCGTACAAATCTTGGGACCATTCTCGTTCAGGCGATCGGCGATCTCGTTGACCAGCTTGGGATCGGTGCGCGCCCGGTCTTCCAAAAGATTTCTGAGATTGGGATCGCCGGAGGCGAGCAGCCCGCGCGCCAATTCGTCGACCAATTTCTTGTGCGCCGCCGCTTCCGCTTCTTGAGTAGCGCGATCCAAAAGAGATCCAAACGAGCCTTGCGTGATGGGAAGGCCGCCCTGATTCTGGCCCTCGGCCGCGATGCCCGCGAGCTGACCCGCGCTGAGCCCAGCCGACGTAGGCCCGGAAGCATTGAGCGCTTCGTTCAAAGCGCTCGCCACCTGCGAAGAGCGATCGCCGCCAGCCGCCAAAGCGGAAGCCGCGACCCCGCGCACGCCAGGCGAGGGATCCGAAAGCGCCTTGCGAAAGGCGGGAGCAAATTCTTTTGACGCGACCCCTCGGCGCGGCTCGGAAGCGCTGGCCGGCTTCGTCGCCGAAGCGGGAGAGCGAGCTGCGTCCAGACCGGGCTCCTTCACCCCATCCTCGTTCGAGTTGTCGCTACCCAGCAGGCGAAGGGCGAGGGCCGCCTTTTCACGAAGCACGGCGTCCGGATCCTCGGCCATGAGATCGGCCAAAGTTTTTCCGACCTCGCCCTTTTGCTCGGGCGGAACGGCCGGCATCGTCGACAGATTGTTGGGATTGCCGACCTGCACGAGAAGGTCGCGCACGGCGCCCGGGCCCCAGAAAATTCCCGGAGAAGCGCCCCCGCCCAAAGTGCCGAAGCCGGCGAAGAGATTGATCGCTTCCTTACCTTTGCGCGCGAAGCACTTGCGCGGCATCGCCCGCGCGACGCCGGTAGCCATGGCGTCCGTCGGCCTGAACTCGTCCAGAAAGCCGACGAAAGCGCGACGGCCTTTCCCGGAACGAACCCGGGTCATCTTGCCGAGAGAGAGAGCTTTCGGATCGTACTGCACGACGACCGCTTCGCCGCCTTCCTTACGCTCGGTGAAACGGTCGACGAACTGATCGTAAAGCGTGCTGACCGAAGCCGAGCCGCTTTCCGAAGCCGCGTACGAAGCTTGATCTTTGAGAAAAGCGGCTCCCGTCTGAGTGAACAGTGAGAAAGACTGCTTTCCCTTGGAGACGGACATGACCAAAAGTCCCGCCCCGCTGAACTTGTTCTCTCGGTGAAGCAGATACGTGCGGCTTCCCGGAAGCGCGACGGCCCAGCGCTCGGGCGCGGTGACCTCGGCCTTGCCGCAATCTTGGCTCACGCAACCCCGCTGACTCGGATCGTTCCAAATGGCGTGCAATTTTCGCGGCACCGGCGCGAGCTCCCAGCGCTCACGGGTCGAGGTGGCGCCTTCGTTCGCTTTAAAGGCCACCAAAGACTCGGCTTCGGACGACTTCCAAAGCTCCGCGCCGAACCCCGGCACTTCCGCGTTCAACCGCACCAGGCGCGCGAGAATGTCCTCGAAGGACTCGCACTGAAATTTCGATTGGCCGTAATAAGTTTGGAGGGCTTTCTTGTACGCGGCGACTAGATCCGGCCGCGCGAGAAAATCCGAGAAGTCGCTGGCCTGGCCGACGACCTGCTCCAAAGCCTCGTAGGGCCCGGCGAACGCAACGCCCGCAAGCCATAACGCCAGAAAGATCACGACGCGCCTTGTTTTCCCCATGCCCCTGTCCATAGAATAAAGGATGTCTCGAACCCTGTACGACTGCCTAGGAACTCATTCAGTATAACGCATGATGACAAGCGATAAAACAAAAAACAGTTTAAATTCGAGAGGTTACCGCATTCTTTCGGTCTTCACCCTAAGCACTCTCGGAATACGAGTCGTAGCTGCCTCGTCCCTGGTCTCTTCGGAAAAGAAAGGTCGTTCCATGAATCGTTCCTTTTGGTTGTCGGCTCTGGTCGGCTCCCTCGCCCTCGTCTTTACTTCCGCCTGCAGTAAGACGAACGGAATGGTCCTCGTCACCGCGAACGCGGACATCGGCACGACCGCGAATTTTTACATTGATCAATACGAGTCGAGTCTGAAGGAAACGACGAAGACGGTATCGGGGACAAAAACCACCGTTACCATTGCTCAGTCGAAGAACGCGATCCTTCCGGCGAACGGCGTGAACTTCTCGGAAGCCGTGGCCTACTGCAAGGCAGCCGACAAGCGCATCTGCACTACCAAAGAGTGGCTTACCGCGTGCGCGGGCCCCGAGAACAAAGGAGCGAGCGTTCAGCTCGCGCCCACCACTCCGGTTTCCATCGATACGCTTTGCTACGTGAACCGCGCTCCCGCCACCGGTGTATCTCCCACGCTCATCAAGACGGGCTCCTCGGTGACGTGCAGAACCGCGGGCATCAATATCTACGACCTCATTGGAAATGTTTCGGAGTGGGCCGCCGACGGCACCGACGGGTTCGCGATGGGTCCCCACGTAGGCTCGAAGGTCATCGATTCGAAATGCAGTTATTTCGTGAAGACGGACACGAACAATGACGGCATTGAAGAGACCGCGCTCGATCCCACCGTGAACTCCGAGTACGTCGGGTTCCGGTGTTGTCTCTCGGTCACGGCGTCGTAAGCCGTTACTGAGAGATGCCCAGCATGCGTTGCTGGAGGAGCTGCTTCAACTGAGGGTTCATGCCTTCGAACATTTTGTCGAAGACAGGGCTCATCAGTACGAGAGCCTGGCGAAAGCACTGTCCCATCCGCTTCATGGCTTCCTGGTAGTTCGCGGGAATCGGATTCGCGCTATTTTTCAATCCCACCGCCGTCGAGCAAGCCGTGTAGCCATACTTCGTCTTGGTAAATTGAGGATTGGTGAGCGTTCCCGTTCCGGACTCGGGACGATCCGTGAGACGGCCGGTAAACGGCGCGGTGTTCATCGTGCCGTCGCCTTGATTGGTCGCCTTCATCGTACCACGGGTATCGCCGGCCACTTGATAAGTCGCGTTCGCGCCCGTTCCGGCGATGGTGAAATTCACTTTGCACGCTGCTTGATCTGTCGAGGCCCAAACGCCGAGGAGCGGTTGGCCCGGGAGCGGAGCGAGAGGAGCCGTACGGGTCGCGCACTCGGTCAGCATTTTTCCGGCGAGTGCCATCTTGGCCACGGCCACGTCGCGGCCTTTGGCTTCTTCATTCAGAAGGCGCTGAGCCTCGGCAAGCAGAGACTGAGACAGACCGCTCTGCGACCCTTGAGTCGGAGCTACTTTGGACTGCTCTTGATAAACGTTTTTCAAAGCAAATTGATCGGCCGCGGTGAGACCGCCGCCGGTGCCGCTGCCTCCGTTACCGCCCGTGCCCGTGGTTCCGGTGGTGCCGCCGAGGATGTTCGGGTCGATCTTGGTGCCCAAGCCGCCGTTACCGAAAAGATCGCCCCCGCCGGAATCCTTAGGAACGGGGCTGGAGCCGGATTTACCACAGCTCGAAAGCACGATCGCCATCATCATGAGCGTAAACCAAGGAAGTAGTTTTCTAAGATGCCGCATTACATGCCTCACGCAGGTAAAATTCAAAAGTCGGGTACAGCCCTCAAAAGTGCAAACCCCATGCCCCGCTGTTAGGCACCTCGGCAAGGCGGCTTGGAATACACCAGGCGTTTAAGTTCCAGACGGATTCGAGGACTCTTCGGTTTTTCGCGTCGTTTTGAGGAGTTAGACCGTCCGCTCTTTGGACACCGGAGAACGTTGCAAGCTAAGTCATTGAATTCTTGATTTCTTTCGGATTCCCGGACGACATCATGTAGACTCATAGCATTCCCATGAAAAGACCCAATTGGTTCACTTTAGGCGCCGCGTTTTTTGGAATCTGGGCTTTCGCCAACACCGGCGTCACCCTAGGAAGGTACGGCTGGGACCAAGGCATGTACCTTTGGTACTGCAACGCCGCCCTTATCGCGACCGCGGTCGGGCTCGCGACGAAGAACCGTGGCTTACTTCTCGCGTTTCTCGGCGTCGGCACTTTCACCCAACCGCTCTACGTTCTCGATAGCCTCTGGCATCTCACCACCGGCGGAAGTCTCTTCGCCGTGGCCGAGTTCATGTATCAGCCGGGGATGCCCATGGGAGAGTTTCTGCTCTCCCGCTATCACTACTTCATGATCCCGGCGATGGTGCTTGCCCTTTGCTATCTGCCGAAAGGAAAAGATCGCTTAGTTACCTACATCGTCGCCTTCGAAGTGGCGATCTTCGGGCTCTCCTACTTCGCCTTTCCGATCGCTCAGAACGTGAACTGCATCCATGAGTCCTGCTTCGATTCTCTTCCCTACTCCGGACCAGGCTATGCGGTCGTGTTCTTCGCGATTATCCTAATCGGAAATTTCCTGGCGAGCTTCGCTTGGGACTGGGTGCTCGCCAAATGGACCGCACGGCCCGATTGGCGCAAACCGACCAAAATCATCTTCCTGGTTCTGATGAGCTTCGGGCTCGTGATGACCGTTGTGGACGCGGTCTATAAACGACGCATTCCGAAGCTCACGTGCGCGCCGCCGTTTGAGGACTCCGGCATCCGGGTCGAATGCCTTTTCATGCTGGAGAGCGATCCGGGACTCGTCGAGCTCACCTACTCCATCGAGAACAAGCTCGATGTCGCTCAACACTGCGATACGCGCGGAGATATGTTCGGCGAGTTCGAGGAGTTCGACGAGGGCATCTATCTCCGCCCCAGGGCAAAGCTCCAGCTCAAAGCCCTGATGCCCTACCCCGCGAAGGACTCCGTGTTGAGAGTCGCCGCGTCCTGCATCCGCATGCAGTAGGGCCGTCAGTCCGGAAGAAAGACGGCGTGATTGCCAGTGTAGTTGAAGAAAGGCCCGCCCGCCCGCCTAAACCAGCGCAACATATAGGTCGACAGCACCAGAGTGTTGAGCGTGTTGACCTGCCCCGGAGTTTCTTTCCAGTTCGCGTTGTAGCTACAGATGAAGCCCATGCCCTGGCGGCTCGAGATGCCGACTTTATCGGCGAAAGGCTTCATGTCGAACTTCGGATCGGGCGTGGCGAGCACGAAGGCGTCTTCATCCCGGGTGCTGACGTACACGCTCGCGTTCAGCCCCACCGAGGCCACCGTGCGCCGGACGCTGGAGGTGACTTCCGAGATGGTCATGAAGTTCGGATCGTCGAAGGAGAAGGACGGTCCCGCCTGAATGGCCGTGAAACCGGTCGGCTTCAAATGGCGCTTCACCTCGCTATAAAACTCCGAGGAGAAAAGCCGGGAGAGCGCGAGATTCTTCGGCGCCGGGAAATCGATGACGACCAGATCGTATTGCTCGTGCGTTTCCTTCACCCAGCGAAAGGCGTCGGTGGTAATGACGGTGACCCGCGGGTCGGAGAGCGAGTTCAAGTTGTAGCGCAGCACCGTCGGATCGTGGCGCGAGAGATCGATCATGTCGGGGTCGAGCTCGACCAAGGTCACGCTTTGCAAATTGGGCATGGCCACGAGGTTTCTCACCGCCAAACCGTCGCCTCCGCCGAGCACGAGCGCCTTACGCACCGGGGTGCCTTGGCTTTCGGCCGCCGCCGCGGGAACGTTTACGATGCAGATGTGATAGTTCTGCTCGTCGAGGGAGCTGAACTGCACGAACCCGTCGAGATAGAGCACGTGTTGCTTTAAGCCCGGAAAGAGCGACGCGTCGGTATCTTCCTCGGTGAGCACGATCTTTTGATAGTGGCTTTGACGGCTCACTAGGACTTTTGCTTCGCCCGCCGCCCCCATCCGGGGCGCGGATTTTTGATGTGAGGCCACATGGGCGGGAATGGGGGCGATGAGTCCGAGAGCCGCGAGCACTACCGGCGCACCCATGAAGATCCGGTTGAGCAGCATCAACGCGATGGTCGCGGCGAGGCACGAGAGCGAGAGCACCAGCGCCGTTCGTCCATAGCCCAGCGGAATGAGGAGCACAAAAGTGAAAAGGAGCGTGAAAACGATGGCCGCCGTGTAATCGAGGAAAAACAGCCGAGACAGTTTCATTCCCGGAATTCCCTTTCCTATCCTCAGCGTGAGCGGGATGAGATTACCGGCGAGAATTCCCGAGAGAACGACTGTCGCGACCGGAAAGAACACGACGTTACCGAACTTCAGGATCATCAGGCGCAGAAAGGGAATGCTGAGGCCCGTCCATAGGGCGAGCAAACAAACGATCTCGAAAAGGAGCGAGAGGCTGACGTGCTTCCATTTCGACGAGAGCAGGCTTCCTAAGCCAAGACTGAGAAAGTAGAAGGCGACGTTAATCGAAAAATAGTAAACGTCCTGGCTGTAGGTCGTCGACCAGAAGCCGGACACGAGCATTTGAGTGACGAAACCACAGCCCGATCCAATGACCGAAAGCAGATAGAGCGTACGGCTGACAGGAAAGGGGCGAGTCATTTGGAGTTGATTCCAATCCCGAAGAGCCCCTGCTCCATGCTGATCCGAATGGGCTCGGCGTAGTAACAAAAAGCGAGGGAGAGCAAAAGAAGGCCGATTCCAACCGCTATCCAGACTTTCGCGCCTCGAGACAGAGCTTTTCTGTACCCGACGGAAAACGTGCACGCGACGAGCGCATTAATGACGGCGAGGACGCCCGCGATTTGAAAGAGGCTCAAACGGGGCACGAGCACGAGCGGAAATACCATGCCGCCCAGGAAACCCCCGAGATAATCGAAAAAGAGAAGCCGCGGCAGGCGATCGACCGAGGCGGGAATGCGGTTCAGCAGAGGTATCTCCATGCCGATGGCCCCGCCCATCAGCACCACGAAGCCGCTGAGTAAGAAGGCGGGAAACCACCCCTTCGCGTAAGAGAAATAGAGAATGGGAAGCGCGACGACCGCGACGATCGAGATGACCGCTTCGGTTCCCAGGAAAGCCGCCACGGGATCTTTGCCGACTTTATCGGCGAGCAGAGAGCCAATTCCCATGCTGGCCATCATCAGGGAGAGCACGAGCGAGTACTGGAAGATCGTGGCCCCCATCAGAAAGGTCGCATAGGTCGCGAGCAAGAGCTCGTAAGCGATGCCCGAAAAAGCGGAGATGCCGGCCGCGAGGTAAAGAGGCCCGACGCGCAACGCCGGCTCGGGATGATATTTTAGGGTGGCCGACATGATGAGAGGTGAAGCCCCATTTTATCAGGGCCGCGGGATAACCTCCATTCCCGGCTCGACTTTCCCCGTGCGGCCCGTCAGACGTACGAACGCGCCTTCGGCGGTGCTGCGCACAATCATGCCGCAGGCCGTCTCACGGCTCATTCCGTCCACGACGCAGACCCTCTCGCGCTCCTTCCACACCCGAAGCTCGGCGTGAGTGAGCCGCAATGACTTTCCTTTATCGACGATGGCGAGCACCACCGAGGGACGCCGCTTATAAACCGATTCTTGCGGTGAGTCGCCGGAGCGTCCCCGCCCCGACGTTGGGCTGTCCAAAGCGGAAGAAGGCGCGTTTCCGACGAAGAAGGCGCCTCCAAATTGAATGCCATGAAAAGTCGAGCCACCTTGTTTGACGTAGGTAGCTTCCGCGAGCAATCCCACTCGGTCGCCGAGACGAATGCCGCCGCCCGCGGAATAGAAAGGCGTAGTGGTCGGATTGGAGCCGAGCTGAACCCGGCTTAAATACCGGGCCGAGGCGTACACGCCAAACCAGTAATTGAAGTCCCACGACACGAAAACGGGAAGCACCAGATCGACGAATTTCGCGATCGTTCCGTTGACGCTGAGAGGCATGTAGGCGGCTTGAAAACCGACGGCACCCGCGAAATTCGATCCATCGACGAGCTGCCATTTCACTTCGCCGGAAAACGATCCAGGGAAAGTGTATTTCGCTCCCCCGTCGAGGTGTTTCACGAGTCCGATGCGGCCCCCGACCTCGGCATAGGGAAAGACGAAAGTTTGCGTCGTCGACGTGCTCGAGGTAGCGAGACTACTCAGCTGATTGCTCGCAAACGCTCCGCCGCCGAGATGAATGCGGTAGTCGCCCGGCGGCAAAGTCCGCGCCGTTTGGTACGTCGAGAAATTTGAGCACCCGACGAAAACGGACAAGGCTAAGCCTCCCAAAAGCACGCTAAGTACCCAAATGGTTCCGTGCCAGCTTCGCATCCGCCCTTTTCGCTAGAGTTCCCGTCATCTTACCTCAGTGCGGAATATGAAAAACACTAAACAATTGCCCGGACCGCTTAGCATCTAGTCCTTGGTATCCTTAAAGTATCTAGTTTTTTTAGGTGGTACGTTTGCGGATCTTAACTTTCACAATTTTATTATTGTGCCTTGCCCTGCATGGGCCTTTCTCGGTGCGCGCTCTCGGCGCGTGCACCGGCACCGCCATCACCTGGACCGCGGGCTCCAACAGCACCAGTTACAACACGGCCGGCAACTGGAGCCCCGCCAACGTTCCCAACGTCGCCACCGAGGACGTGATCATCGCCTCCGCGGCCAAGAGCACGGTGCTGGACGTGTCGGCCACGGTGGGTTGCGTGACGGTTCAATCCGGGGTGCTTCGATCGAGCGACTTGCTCACGCTCACCGTGACGGGAGAGTTGTTCGATAACGAAATCACGGGAGGCTTCAACGTACGAGCGGCCGACACGGCTTTCACGCTCGATCTCTTCGGCTCCGTCGCTCAGACATTCAAGAACATCGCCACCCAGAACAATCTCAAAATCTCGAATCTAACTACCGTGACGAGCACGGGTATTTTCGACATCCGGAACTCTCTCACTTTCGGAGCGGGCGCTACCGGAACTTTGGATATCCAAAACGACGTGGCCCTGCTCGCCGCATCCACCGTGCTGACCATTCCCGCGGGAAAAACACTCAAAGTCAGTAACGGCGCGATTCTCAGCCTGAACGAAGGCGTCGTCATTGCGGGTACTCTGGAAATCGCTGCGGGTAGCGCCGTAATCGTCGGCAACGGAAAGAGCGTGGTCGTGAACTCGGGAGGCGTGCTCAAACTGAACGGCGCGAGCGAAAACGTCGCCACCCTGACTTCCACCGGAACGGGCTCCACCTACACGCTTACCGTCAACGGCAACCTCAACGCCAACTATTTCCGCATTGAGCGCATGGTGGCCGCCGGCATGAACGTCGGCGCCACGGGCACGATCCAGGCGATCAGTAACGGCGAGTTCCATTACCCGCCCGCTAGCGGCTACGCCGTCACCCTTGCCGCGGGCTCCACCATTCCGGCGACGATGACGAACCTCGGGTTCTATAACGACAATAGCGTGGCGTCCGCGCGCAACTTCAACGCCAACGCCTACACCGGCGTCGCCACCACCATCAGCAACTGGAACGGCGCCGTCGGTGGCGCGGCCAATGAAACGGATACCGGAAATAAAATCGGCTGGGGAGCTCAGGCGAGTACCAAGATGAACCTCACCAACAATACGCCGGCAGGCAATCCGATAAACGTCACTCAGACTAGCGCCGCCGTCTTGTTCGGCACGTTCTCCTTTTCCCTGAACCAGGCCGATACCGCGACTGACGTGACCTCCATCACGTTCACCATGAGCGATACGGGAGCGTCTTCCGACATCGCCTCGGGAAAAGTGTTTCGTGACGCGGGCACGGGCGTGAACTGCGTCTACGAGGCGGCCCAAGACACCCAAATCGGAACCGACATCATCTTTCATGGCAATCCGCCGACTGCCACCATCACTGTCCCAGCGGGCGTGCTCACCACTAGCAGCGACAGCGTCCAGAAATGCGTCCATCTTCTCATCGACCCCTCTTCCGTCGCCTACGCGACGAAAAAGCTTCGTTTCGGAATTGCCTCAAGCTCGCACGTCTCGAATTCGACCGGATACTCCTTTAATGGTCTCGCGGGGCCGCCGGTCACCGCGCGCTCTTCGACCATTTCAGGCGACGCGCTTCGCAGCTGGCAGGGCGACTCTAGCCAGGTCTTTAATACCGGCGGGAACTGGACCGGTAATAGCGCTCCCACCTCGGGAACGGACTGCCGCTTGGGTACCGGCACGCGCATTCCGCAGATGAACGCAAATGGCGTCTGCCAAAACGCCGAGCTCCTCGGAGGCGGTACTTTGGATTTCAACTCCCTTACGACCGAGCTGGCCTTCTACGCGCTTCTCGACGTCGACTCCACTTACACCTTCACCAATGCGACGAGCGGCGTCCTCGCCGCTCGTGGCAGTACCATTCAAAGCGTCCGCCTTCGAACGGCCTTTCCCGGGAATTTCGTGGTCGCCAATACGGGTATCGCGACCGCCGAGTACGTTGACATCGACGCCAATTCCACCATCAACGGCAACGTCACCATCAGCGCCGGCACGCTGAGAATCAACCCCGGCTTCACGCTGACGGTTCTGGGCAACATAACTGTGCAAACCGGCGGCACGCTGGAAATCGCCCCGGGCGGAACCTTGAAGCTCACTACGGGCTCCACGGTGACCGTCAATACGGGCGGCACCCTCAGCATGGTGGGGACTTCGACCTCGACTGCTTCGATGACCTCGACTTTGAGCACTACCGCTTACAACGTCATCGTGAACGGCACCATAAAGGCGCAGTACTACAGTTTCGATCACTTGGCCGCCGCCGGGGTTAGCATCGAAACCGGCGCCACCATCGACGCGACCTACCACTTGCAAAACGGTTCATTCGCCTATCCGGTCAGCAATTCGACCACGATGCTACGGCTGAAACGCCAAGTCCCCACGAATACCATGAACAATATGCAGTTCGCGATGAGCGGATCGACCGCCACGGGCACCGTCAACGTCAACACCACGACGGCGGCGGCCGGAACGCTGACCATCACGACGTACTCGGGCGACATTTCCGGCCCGACTTTCCACGTGCAAGGGACCTATCTTCTGTCTTGGGCGGGCGCCACCAATACCATCAACATAACGAGAAGCGCGGCCGGCCCCGCGTCGATAAATGCGGGGCAAACCTACAACATGGGGCGTTTTTCGTTTACCCAGGCTCAGGCCGGCGCCTCCTTCGTCGACGCCAACCTCACTTCGCTGACGTTGAACTTGACCGGGACGGCGGGTGTGGCGGCGGTCACCTCAGCGCGCCTCTTTTATGACGCCCTTTGCAATAGTACAGCTGGCACCCAGATCGCCTCAGGCACTTTCACCGGCTCTCCCGGAACCCGCACTTTTACCATCGCGTCGGGCAGTGCCGTGGTTCAGGCTCATACGACGACCCCTCCCACTCGCTGCCTTTACGTCGAGTTCGACGTGGCGAGCTCGGCGACCGACGCCGCTACCTTGGGCGTGCAAATCACCTCGGGCTCGGACGTGGTCAACGACCAAAGCTACGGCGCGGCCGGCTCCATCACGTTTCCGCTCACCTCGGGCACGCCGGCTACCATCGTCGGCGCGGCGAGCACCGACTGGGTCGGCACCACGAGTACCAACTGGTTCGTCGCCACCAACTGGACGGCGGGAGTACCGTCGGCCACGGTGGACTGCAACATCGCGACGTCGTCGAACCCGCCCAACATCAACGGCGGTACGGGGACGGCCCGGTGCAAGACACTGACGAACTCGAATGGCACCATTACTCTGCAGAACGCCACCTCCGCCGCGCTCGAGATTTACGGTAACTACGTCAACACGGGCACCTTGATCCAAAACGACGGAAGTCTTGTGCTTCGAGACGGCGGCGTGACGGCCACGACTCAAACCGTCAGTTCCACTACCGCCATTACCAATCTGACCTTCAATAAGACCGTCGCGGGAGGTAGTGTGTCCGTAGCGGGCACCACGCTTACCTTGAACGGGATCACCTTCCCCGTCGCCGGCTCGAATTTCACCTTCATCGTGCCTAGTAGCCGCGTTTTGATTTTGCCCAATGGGCTCAGCTTGCCTTACGGAACTTTCGAAATTCAAGGTGGCGGCGAAGTGCGCACCGCGAACACGAAGACTATCACCGTGAACGGCGGAACCTTCAAGACTACCGGTGTGAACGATGCGGCTCCGCAGAGTACGTCCAACAAGGGTACTCTAACCATCAGCGGCGCAGGCACCTGGGCGTTCTTGCAGACTAGCGGTACCTCGAACTTCACCGGCTTTATCGTCGACAGCATCAATACGGAAGGCTTGAAGTTCACGGGCGGCACCCTACAGGCCTTAGACGGCGGCAAGTTCAACAATCTTTCGACGACCTATGCCTCGGTTAAAGCCATTCAGCTCGATCTGACGGCGATACCCGCGACCGCGACCAACATCGGCTGGAACTGGGGGCCGACCAACACCGTTCCCTTCCCCACGGATGCCTTCAATCTCGTGACCTCGACGGGCTGCGGTAGCAACACCATTACTTTCAATCAGTGGTTCGGCGATTTCTACGACTACGCTCTAAACACGCCGAACGCGCAGACGAAGACCTCGGCGGTGACGTGCACGATCACCATCGGCACCGCCTCATCGCCCGTGTCGCTCACCTCCCTTTCCGCGGTGGGATATGACTCCAGCGTGGCGCTCACCTGGGAAACGGGAAGTGAAACGAATCATCAGGGCTTCAACGTCTACCGCAGCGTGAATCCGCTCTACGGCTACATTCAAGTGAACTCCGAGCTGATTCGAAACGATCTTTCCAGCACTTCGTTTCACGGAAAGTATCGTTATCTCGACGAAGATGTCGTGAACGACGTGCCTTATTACTATTTGATCGAAGACGTGGCCTTTAACGGCGCAAAGCAAACCCACGGACCGGTGACCGCATTCCCGTCCGCGTCCCAAGGGACTCCCCCCGCCGATGACCCTTCAGTCAATCAAGGCGTGTCGGTCCCGGGCGCTGGTACAGGCAATGCTCATAGCTCGAGCGTCGCCAACTCCGGCGTTCTCGATCTCGGCAACGGCGCTCACGTCGTCGCTCAAACGTCGGGCGCTTTCCGCATCGAGATCGTTCCGCCTACTTTTGCGTGGGGCCCATCGGCCTGGAACGGAACCTATGACCAAGTTCATTTGCCGGGTTATTCGACTACCCTCGACCCTGGAAAGCCGGAGCTGCTGGAAAGAACCCTGCTCGTTCAAGTCAAAGGTAACTATGCGACGGCAGCGGTCACGAACGCTCAAGTCATCGAAGCCACACCGAGCAGCCATCTCGTTCAGCCCGCGCCGTCTTGGGCTGCGAATGGCTCGGGTATCTTGGTGGCGTCTTATAACCCGAGCGCCCCGGCCTACGCTTTGAATGCCGACGTGCCTTCCGCCTTCTACGAGGTTTCGCCGGGCGTGGTGACCATCGGCACGAAGAAATTCGTGAAGATTCACGTGCAACCGCTCCTCTATAACGCCAGCACCCACGTCGTGAGAGAAATGGCCAAGGTCATTCTCGACGTCAAATTAGACGGCGCCACGTGGACGCCGTCCGCGCCCTCTGCAGCCCTCGCGGTTTCTCCCTCGGCGGTGGAAGGCTCGCTCCGCATCCGCTATAGCCGCATGGGCATGTACGAGCTCACTTACGATCAGATGGAAGATGCCGGCGTGGAAGGCCCCTTCGCGGGGCAAGCGACGAGCGGTTTCAGGCTGTACCGGCGAGGCCGGGAAATCCCGATGGACGTCCGCACCAACACGGGAACGTTCAGCTCGGGCGATTCGATTCGTTTCTGGGCCGAGTATTACCGCGAAGTCGAGGACGATCTGAACGAGGTCGTGCTCTCTCGTTTTTCGCTCGGCAATAGCTCGGGCGCGGCGCTACGCGCGCCCTCTTTTAGCGCAAATCCGGCAAGTGCTCCCGCGAGCCCGCAGACGTTCACTTTTGCAAAAGCCAAGGCCGAGCAAGATCACACCGCCTTGCTGGACTTGCCGCTCGCTTCGCTCGTGGATCGCTTCTTTTGGAAGCGCATCAGCACCGCCGCCGGCGCGCCCTCCGATTCGGACTCCTTCTTAGATTTCGATCTAGATCTGCCCGGCGCCAACGAAGTCGCGGCCACCAACGCCCGCGTCAAGGTCTACTTGCGAGCCCGTACGATTCGGTCGGAAGGCGCCCTTCATCATGTGGGGCTATGGGTAAACTCCCTGGGCTCGCGCGCGGGGGAGGCGAGCTTTACGACGAGCGGGCCGACCTCGCAAACGTTCACGGTACCCATGGGCTACCTCGTCGATGGCACCAATCACTTTCGCATCGAAGCCATCGGCGACACGGTTCCCTCGGCCGAGACGGAGCTCATCGACGTGGATCGGATCGAAGTCGAGTACGCCGCGCGCCTGGAAGCTCGGGAGGGCGTCGCCTCGATGGAAGGACCGCTCATGGGCTCCACGTTCACCCTATCCGGTTTCGACGGTTCCTTGGGCGTCGCGCTTTACGACGTGAGCTCCTCCGAAACTCTGACTCGCCTTACGGACGCGACCACGAGCTCCAGCGATGGCGGGGTCACTCAGGACCTGACGCTCCTCGGAACCGAAGGCTCGACGGGCGAGCTTGGGTACCGCATCGTTGGCGTGCAAGACGGCGCCTTCCTCGCCCCGGCGGAGCTCGCCCTGGTCAGCGGATTCGACACGGCTTTAAAGAGCACGAGCCGCCGCGCGGATCTCATCGTCATTGGCGACGAGCTTTTACTCGATGAAGCGCGCACCCTCATTCAGTACCGGGAAAGCCAAGGCATCCGGGTGATCACCGCGACCCCCGAGCAGATTTACGCGGAGTTCTCTCACGGACAGCATTCCAGCCGCGCGATCAAAGATTTCCTCCTTTACGCGAAAACCAGCTGGACCGCGCCCGCCCCCGAGTACCTCTTGTTCCTCGGGGATGCGAGCTACGATCCGCGAAACCGCTTTAATCAGGGCAATCTCGACACCATGCCGATGCCCCTCGAAAAGGGTACTTTCGTCGATTTCGGATCCGATCACTGGTTTGCCGAAGACGAGACCACGCATCTCCCCTTATTCTCAGTGGGACGCGTTCCGACCCGCGATCCGGGCGCCTTGAAAGACTTCATCGCCAAAGTCATCGCTTATGAAGCTGGCACGGCGGCGCCGACCAACTCACAGGCGCTACGAGTCTCCTTCGTTTCCGACGAGGATTTCATCAACGAGAAGTTCCTCGAAAAAGCGCAGGCCTTGGGCACGGCCCTTCACGCGAATCGGCCCGATCTAACGCCTGTCTACCTGGATAGAGGCGTGGCTGTGAGCGATGCCGCCATGAAGGCTTCCATTGTCTCCGAGTTCGGCCGTTCTCCCTTGCTCATGGCGTACGTCGGCCACGGAGCCGAGGATCTCTGGGGCACGGGCAATGCGTTTACCGCCGAGGACGCCCTCACGGTCACCAACCTTGGGCTTCCCATCGTGGTGGGACTCGACTGTCTCAACGCCTACTTCTACGAGACCGACCCGAACAAGAAGAGCTTGGGCGAGAACTTGATCTTGAACCCGTCGGGTGGCGCGGCCGCGTTCCTGGGCTTTACGACCATGACCGTACCCACGGCGCAGCTCTCGTTACAAACGGCGTTCCAGAACGAGCTGACCACCGAAACGAACCTGCCCTATCACGAGGTGAGGCTCGGCGACTTGCAACGCCGGGCGAAACAAGCGACGCCCGTAACGGCGCATTCCCTCGATGCGGTGAAGAGCTTCTCGCTGCTGGGCGATCCCACCATGCGGCTGCCGAGGAGCGCGTTCTTGGGAGCGGCCCAGGGCACCGCTATCGACGATACGCCAAGCGAAGCCGTGGCTCCCGCCGCCGACGCCGAAGGCGGAGGTTGCGGACGAGTCAGAGGCCCGATGGGCCCCGTCGCCCCCCAACTCTGGCAGACCTTTATCCTGCTGCTCGTGTTCGCGAGCCTGACCTTTACCGCTCGTAAGATGGCATACCGCGAACGGCTTACTGCAAAGGTACGACGATCCGCGAAAGCGGGCCCTTGAGAGCGAGTCTTACCCGCTCCGACTCGGCGTAGGCAAACCTCAGTTGAGCCACGAGGCCTTTTCTATCTTCGACTGCGATATCTCTAAAACTCGCGGCCTTGAAAATTTTCTGCTGCAGCTCCCTATCGCGCGAGTCGGCGCGCGCGTTAAATTGAGCGAGCGCCTCAGCTACTCGATCCCATTCCCGGCCATCGCCGGCTTCCCATTGGATCCAGCCTCGCCCCTTCAAGGACCGAAGGAGAGTCACGGACTGAGACAAAACTTGGCGCGAGACCGGGCGCTCCAAAACTTCCCTAAGCACGCCGAAGACGGCGCTCCCCAAATGCCTAGCTGCGGAGCGTCTAGAATCGAGGCGGGACGCGCCATCGAGGAGCTTGTCTGCTGTCCGTACGAAGCGCGCGAACTGGCAGTCGGACAGCCCGAAGGCGAAAGAGACGTCGATATCGCCCTCCGCCGGAAGCTCGGTCGCCAGAATTTTCCAGGCACTCAAGGTGCCGGTGGGGATCCCCGGATAGCGCCCCACCTGATCGGAGAGCAAGCCCAGCCTTTTATCGTCGAAGTCGACTTGGCCCGCCATCAGGTCTTCCCACTCTTTGAAATACGATTCGCAGTCCCGGGCACGATGTATGCCGCTTTTCGCCGCGGAAGCGAGGGCCTTTTCAACCGACTGGGGAGAGGAAACCCGCGTAGCCCGTTTTGACACCCAGTATCCGGTCAAGCCCAGCGCGGCGCCGAGTCCCAATACTGCGATCAAACGAACTTTCAAAGCTAACTCCTTATTTCGAAACCCGAGTCTTTGATGACCATTAGCGGCATGAGTCTCGCCGGTACCATTTGGGCAAGCATTCCTCTCCCAATGGTTTTCCCGCAATGTTACATTAAGCTTTGAGCTTCCACGACACATCCATGAGTAGGGCAATGATCATTCGGCGGGTATTTCTTTTTGGCCTCTTCGTCCTTCCGATGGCCCATGCCGCAAACATCGGCATTACGAAGACGCGTGACCTGACCTTCACCAGAGCCGCCCAAGGAGATGTGGCCGCCGCCGAGGCGGCCTCTAGCGGAAATTCCAATAGCGCAAAGTTCACCGTCACGGGGGATGCGGGGAAAACCTATACGGTCACCTTGCCCACGACCGCCTCGATGACCGGAGCGGGCGCTCCGGTCGCGACCAACACTTTTACCCAGTCGTCGGCCAATAGCTATACGCTGACCGGCGGTACAGATTTTCTCTACATCGGCGCGACTCGCGCAGCGATTCCCGGCGGACAAACCGCGGGCGCTTACGCTTCGAACTTCCAGATTGGCGTGCGTTATACCGTCGGCGGCAAAACGGCCCAGGCCTGGACGTCGGGAAGCCTCAATATCCTCATTACGATTGCGGTCTCCAAAGTAGCGGACCTACTTTTCGGCGAAGACGCGACGGGCGCCATCGCGAAAACGATTAACCCGGCGAGCGATACGGGCCGGGCCCAGTTCACGGTGACCGGACAACCGAGCACCGCGTACCAAATCACGCTGCCCACCGACGGAACGATCAGCATGATTACCGGCGCTGGCGCGACGGCCGACACGCAAATCCCCGTCACCACTTTCACCTCGAGCCCGACCTCTCCGGCCACCCTGCCGGTGGGCGGAACCCAGACGGTGTATGTCGGTGGAACGCGGGCGGCGGTGCGCGCCACACAGACGGCAGGCAGCTACACGGCGTCTTTCCAGATTACCGTGACTTACCAATAGGGCGGGCGTGGCGCTTCACGAAGCGTCTACCCGCGATGAGCGGAAGCGCGAAGAGCAGCGCAATCAGGAAGCAGAAGGAATGGAAACGGTCGCTAAAAGTGAAATTTTCCTGTCTAATCAAGACGGCACCGAACGCGCCCGAATGCTACGCCAGCCGCTCCTCGAGAATTTTCAAGATCCGCGACGCCGCCCGCCCATCCCCAAAGGGGTTCTGCGCTTTTGACATGGAGTCGTAGAGAGACGAATGGGGTTGCACAAGCGCCTCAAGCGTCTCCGCGATAAGTTTCGGGTCCGTCCCCACAAGCCGCGCGCAACCGGCGGTGACCGCTTCGGGCCGTTCCGTGTTCTCGCGCAAAACGACGACGGGCTTTCCGAAAGTCGGCGCCTCTTCCTGCAAACCGCCCGAGTCGGTAATGACGAAGTGACAGTCGCGCAAGCTTTGCACCAGCTCTCCGTAGCCAAGGGGAGCCACAAGCGAAATATTGGAGGCCTTCGAAAAATTCGCGGCCGCCGTCGCTTTCACGTTCGGGTTCGGGTGCACGGGATAGATGATATGATAGTCCGGATGTTTTTCCGCGAATCCCCGGATGGCCTTAAACGAGCGGTCCATCGGCTCGCCGAAACTTTCCCGCCGGTGAGACGTCATGAGCACGAGCTTTTTTCCTCGGTACAATTTCTCCAGCGAATCGAAGCGCACGTTTTTGGCATTCGCCCAGACGAGACTATCAATCCCGGTATTACCCGTAAGAAACACGCTGGTCTCGTCGACATTTTCCTTGAGGAGATTGTCGACTGACTTTTGCGTCGGGGCAAAATGAAGCGCCGCGAAGGTACCGATGAGCTTTCGGTTAATCTCCTCCGGAAACGGGGAATAAATATTGCCGGTGCGAAGGCCCGCTTCGACGTGCGCCACGGGAATCTTCAGATAAAACGCGGCGAGGCCCGCGGTGAAAGCGGTGGTGGTGTCGCCTTGAACGAGCACGACCGCCGGCTTTACTTCGGAAAGAATCCGTTTCATGCCGAGAAGCGCCCCGGAGGTGACGTCGAAAAGATCTTGGTTGGGCCGCATCAGATCCAGATCGAAATCGGGCTTTACCTCGAGAAAAGCGAGCTCGTTGTCCAATAGGTCCCGGTGCTGGGCGGTCGCGCACGACACGGGCTCGAATTTTTTAGAGGCGGCGCACGCCCGGATGACGGGCGCCATCTTGATCACCTCGGGCCGGGTCCCAAAAACGATGAGTGCTTTTTTCACAGTTTGAGCCTCGTAAAATCGGATGCGGACCCGAGCGCCACGAAGGGAGAAACGACCGCGCTTGGAGAGTTATAAGTGAGAGGGCCACCTTCGGGAAGCGCGCAGATGGCGCCGCCCGCTTCAGAGACGATGATCTGCCCCGCGGCAACATCCCACTCATGACAGCCGCGCAGGCGCGGAAACAGATTTCCCGTGCCGTCGGCGATGCGGCCGAACTTCAAGGCCGAGCCCACCGCGGTCGCCTGGGTCACGTGGTTTCTCTCGAGGAAAACAGTGGTCTCCCCGCCATCATGAAACCGGCTTCGGACCGCGGCCCACGGACCCCCACTTCCTTTGGTCTTAAGGCGCGCGCGCTGACCCGCGCGCGTGAGAAAGCTGCCCTTCCCGCTTTCCGCTTCGTAGAGCTCGTCCAGGACCGGCGCATAAATCATCCCGATGCGGGGCTGGCCGTTGGTGATGAGAGCAATGCAAACCGTGAAGTCTTTTTCTCCGGCGAGAAAGTCCTTGGTGCCGTCCAGGGGATCGACCAGCCAGTACTCGCTCCAATGGCGGCGGGTCTCATAAGCGATGACTCCCTCTTCACAAAAGACCGGCGCGTCCCATATCCGGGGTAGCTCCTTTGCCAGATAAATCGACGCCGCGAGATCCGCGTCGGTGACCTGGCTATCGTCGGGCTTTCGCCGGATGACGAGATCGGGCGACTTGTAGTGGGTGAGCAAGATGCGGCCCGCTTCTCTTGCCGCTAACGCCAAAGGAGGAAGTAAGTTTTGAGGCACCCGCTCATTATAAACCTCTCTTCCCGCCGACAAAGCCCTTCGTTGACTTGACACAATGCGGTAATTAATCTGGTTCCTTAGCTTTCCCAGGTGGAGGTGTTCATGCAGTCTGAGTTCAAGCCCTTCGTTCCCGCGTCGTCCCGTATTCCCGAGCTGACCGTCGGCCCCGTCATAATGGGGGTCATCCTGGGGATCGTGTTCGGCGCTTCTTCCTTATACCTGGCCCTGAAGGTGGGGATGACGGTGAGCGCCTCGATTCCAGTGGCGGTACTCTCCATTACCCTCTTCCGCGGGCTCTCGAAAGTTTTCGGATTCCGGCGAGCGACCATCTTAGAGAACAACATCGTGCAGACCACCGGGTCGGCCGGTGAGTCCATCGCCTTCGGGATCGCGGTCACCATGCCGGCGCTCCTCATTCTCGGTTACGAGATGGAGCTGACCCGCATCATGCTCGTCGCGGTCTTGGGCGGCTTGCTTGGCGTGCTCATGATGATCCCGCTCCGCTACGCGCTCATCGTGAAATCCCACGGAGAGCTCGCCTATCCAGAAGGAACGGCCTGCGCCGAAGTGCTTCAAGCCGGCGAACGTGGCGGCACGAGCGCGAAGACGGTATTTGCCGGATTCTTCTTGGGACTTGGCTATAAGTTTTTAAACCTCGGCCTCAAACTTTGGAACGACGTTCCCGAAAAAGCCATCACTTGGTTCAAGGGCGCGACGGTCGCCGCCGAAGTCTCCCCCGAACTCTTGGGCGTCGGTTACATCATCGGGCCGCGCATCGCCTGCATCATGGTAGGCGGCGGTATTCTCTCCAGCTGGGTGCTTACGCCCATGATCAAGCTTTTCGGCGACGGTCTGACGACGCCGCTCTTTCCGGCGACCAAAACCATCGCCGCCATGTCGACTCACGAGATTTGGCGCGCCTACGTGCTCTACATCGGCGCGGGCGCGGTAGCCGCGGGCGGTATCATCAGCCTCGCGCAGAGTCTTCCCACCATCGTGCGCGGAGCGCGCTCGGGTCTGGGCAGTCTCAAGAATAACGGCACCAAAATAGTGAAGACGTTGCGTACCGAGCACGATCTCCCCATGAAGTGGGTGCTCATCGGTGTCCTCGCTTTGGTGGCCGCCCTCTGGATGGCGCCTTCCCTTCATTTGAATCTCGCGGGCGCGGTTCTCATCGTGCTCTTCGGTTTCCTTTTCGTCACGGTCAGCTCCCGCCTCACGGGTGAGATTGGCTCCTCTTCCAATCCCATTTCCGGAATGACGGTGGCGACTTTGCTCATCACGAGCTTGGTCTTTCTCGCCATGGGTTGGGTGGATGGTCCGTACCGCGTGACGGCGCTTAGCATCGCGGCCATCGTTTGCGTAGCGGCCTCGAACGGCGGCACGACCTCTCAGGATTTGAAGACGGGTTACCTCGTCGGCGCGACGCCGAGCGCGCAGCAGATTTCGCTGCTCATCGGCGCGCTCACCTCGGCGCTGGTCATCGGTTACACCTTGAACGTGCTGAACGATGCTTCCACGATCTACTCGAAGAAGGCCGTTCCGGAAGGCATCGTCATCGATAACCTCGGGACGCTAACTCAGACGGAAACGGTTAAAGATCCTTCGTTCTCCGAAGATAAAGCGAGCTACCACGTTTTGCGCGTCATGGAGACGCCGGCGGCGGGGCCCTTGTCTAAGCTCGCTCCCGGGAAATACCTCGTCGACGACGCGAGCACGGTGCGCTACCTCGTCGATCCCGGCATCAACGGCAACCTAGCCCACCGGGACAACGGAGCGCCCGTTCAGAAATACGAGGCGCCCAAAGCGCGTCTCATGTCGCTCATCATCGACGGCATTCTCACTCAGAAGCTGCCTTGGGGACTGGTGCTCCTCGGCGTTTCGATTGCCATCGTTCTCGAGCTTTGCGGCATCGCTTCGCTCCCGTTCGCGGTGGGCGTGTACTTGCCGCTTTCCGCTTCCGCGCCGATTTTCTTTGGCGGCGTGGTTCGCTGGATCGTGGAAAAGGTCGTTGCCCGGCGTGAAGGCGGCCGCAAACAGACCGACGAGGAAGCGGAGACCGGTCCCGGCATTCTCTTCTCGTCGGGCCTCATCGCGGGCGGTTCCATCGCCGGCATCGGCCTTGCGATCTTGTCGCTACAAGGCAGCTGGAGCGCCGCGCTCGACATCAGCGCGAATCACCCGAGCTTACTGGAGAACCAGTGGGTACCTTGGGTGGTTTTCACGGCGATGATGATCGTGCTCTTCAAAGTAGGCACGGATAAACCGAAGAAGGCTTAAGACAAAGACGAATGCGATCGCATACGCATGCTCTTTTTTAGAAGAACGTGACGACTAGGCCCACGCCGGCGTCGATGAAGGTGACCGAAGTGGCTTTGACCGCGCTGGTTAGGATGCCCTTTAGCCAGAGCGAGTAGCCCATGCCGAAATGATCGGCGATGGGAAACGTCGCCTGGTGCTCCAGATGCACGCCGATGGCGCCCTGACTTTCTCCCGAGAACGAAGGCGAGTAGGCGCCGCGGAAACTGCCGAGCGGCCGCGCGTACACGAGGCCCAGCCGATAGGTTTCCCGTGCCACGCTGTTTAACATGCCGGCGCCGCGATTAAAGACCACGCCCACAACCAAGTCCGCGAAATTCGCCGTGGCGGACGCGCCCAAAGCAGTCAGCGCGCGGTCGGTGAAATGCAGTTCCGCGAAACTTCCCCAGCTGGGGCCGAAGAAATAACTCGCGCCTAGTCCGCCCAGCGGGGCCACGCGATTCGTGGAGCCGCTACGGGCCGCGAAGGAAGCGAGACCCAGGCCCGCTTTGACGTCGTAGAAAAATCCGGGGCGATCTTCATAGCCCACGAAGACGCCGAAGTCGGAGTCGTCCGGCGGAGGCGCCGCCCTCGCCGTCAGAGCCAAAACCGCTAAACCAAGCCCCAGAACCTTTGCGAAACCCGACATGCGGGAAAGTGTAACACAGACGAAAAAACGCCCTCGAGGGGGATCCCCCCGAGGGCTCGGAAAGGCGAGCAGCGGCCCATCACCGTTCAAGCGAAGCTTGAACGGTGATGGGCTACAAGTGGTTAGACAGTTCGTTCAAGACGTGGACTTTGCGCTCCTGCATCTTCTCTTCCTGCTTTTTGACGACCTGCTCCTGGAAGGAGCGAGTTCCGATCATCCAGGGGCGTTCGATTTGGCTCGTGTAGCGCATCGTAACTTTGTACCAGCCGGCGCGAGAGCCAGGCGTGATGTCGACCTCGTCGACCACCTGCTTTAAGTATTTCGCCGAGCCTTCGGAAGGCGTCCGCGTGGAGGTGAACACGCTGCGAAGCCGCGTGAAACCATCCGTCGCGATATCCGTGCGGCCTTCGAGGGCGGCGCTCTCCGTCGCGGTTTGTACCCGCACGGCGACGTCAAACGCAATGCTCGGCAAGCCTTCGAAGTTGTGGATGTAGGGGCCGGCGGCGACCGTAGACACCGCGAGCGGAAGCTCATTGATCAAATGACGGCGGGCTTCGACGAGCCCTCCGCCTTGAGTGCCTTCCACTTCGCAGTCGAGGGCAACCGTTCCCGAAAAGAGATTGTGCTTAACCGAAGGCGCGGTCTGCCAATACGTCTGGCCGCATTGCCACTGCTGAGCCGCGAGATAGATGGGGCGATCCTGATCCGCCACGAGCGTGTGGGAGAACATACCGCCGCCAATCATCTGCATGATGAGCGTGATGATCGACATGATGATTTGAATGATCGTAAAGAAGTCCATGAATCCTCCAAAAAAACGCCGCGGGAAAACGCGGGGGACCGCGCGATGTTGACGCATAGCGTATCGGTAGCCCATTCGAGGGCTTAACCCAGTGAATTATGTTTTTGAGAGCACGCGGGCTTGACCAGGAAATCAGCTTAGTTAACCGGCCGCTGCAAGCGCCAGCACTTGTGACTTTTGTGCCGTTCGAAATCGGGAGGGACGGTTTTAGCCGTGATCTCTTCGATGATCGCGCCGGGCAGATCGGGCTCCGCCTCGAACTTGAAGCGGCGGAAGTTGGTCGAGAAATAGATCACGCCGCCCGGTCGCAAGTGCGCATAGACGAGCTTTAATAGCTCTCCGTGATCTTTTTGGATGTCGAAAACGCGGTTGGTGGTCTTGCTGTTCGAAAAGGTCGGCGGATCGACTACCGCGAGATCGAAGGTCTCCTTCGGCGAGAGACGCTCCAGATATTCCATGACGTCGGAGCGCACCAAACGATGCTTCACGCCGGT
Source organism: Pseudomonadota bacterium (assembly GCA_043767805.1). Lineage (GTDB taxonomy): Bacteria > Bdellovibrionota > FAC87 > UBA2466 > UBA2466 > CAZZHG01. The sequence goes on from JAYUGC010000197.1 coordinate 26,278, forward strand.
GAGCCCGTTCAACGCGAGGTTGCGTTCGGCCCAACGCAAATAAGTCTGCGAAGTGTCTACCGTCGTCGTCGTTTTGGCGCCGCCCGCCGCGGCGTACACCGTGAACGCGCCCGTGTAGGCAAAAAGATTCAAAAAATCTTTGCCGGCCGCTTCTTTGCCCACCATGCCGCGCGTGGGCCGATGGTCGAGAAAGAGCCCGGTATCGAGATAATCCGCGAGATTCACCAGGAACTTATGCCCGCCCTCCTGCACTTCAAGGATCTCGCCGGTCTCGGCTTGGGGCATGTACTGAGCGGCGCCCTTTTGCTGCTTGCGGCGCTTCAAGTAGGCGTGGTTTGCCGGAATCCCCAGCGCGTTCGCCGCTTCCCTTAGCATCCGCTTCAGCCAGTCGTCATGCTCGGCCGGAGTGCGCTCGTGGTTTCTCTCGAGCTCGCCCGCGTGAAGGCGGTCGCCGTAGAGATCGATCATCAGCGGAATCTCGGGGATGTCGCGATCGTAAATACGGTAGCAGGTGACGCCCGTGCGCTTCGCCCATTTCCCGTAATACTTCGCCATTTTCTTGAAGCGGTTCGAGAAGGCCTCGATTTGCGCGGCCCACTTCGGGTTGTCGACCGGAGCCAATTCCTCGGGGAGCGATACTTTCGTAGGCGCTCGCCACGCCGGCAACGATGGCTCTTTGCCCGGATCGCGGGCCATCATCTCGAAACGCAAAAGGCGGCACTCGATGGGCCCGTTCCAAAGCTCGGTCTTGCGAGAGGCTCTGAGCCCAAAACGTTTCGCGCCTTCGGGGTTACCGGTGAGCACGTGCGCCGTCCACCCACCGTAACGATGCTTCAGACGATCGCCGATGGCTTCGTACAGGTCGCCGATATCGTCGACCAGCATGCGCTCGTCGTAAGGCGGGTTGAGCACCAAGGTGCCCGCCTCCGCGGGAACCGCGTCGTAAGCGAAAAAGTCGCCTTGCTCGAAACGGATGTCGTCCTCGACTCCCGCCCGGCGCGCGTTGTCTTTCGCGATGCCGACGATCTCCGCGTTCAGCTCCACTCCGAGAAGCGGCACGCCCGCTTTGGGAAGCTCCGCCGCCACCGCTTCGTCCACCAAACTCTTGAAGGCCGCTTTGTCGTAATCAGGCCAGCGCTGAAAGCCGAAAGATTTGCGCTGAAGGCCGGGCGCCATCTTGCGCGCCATCATCGCCGCTTCGATCAAAAACGTTCCCGAGCCACTCATGGGATCGAGCAGAGGTTTCTTCAAGTCCCAACCCGAGAGCGCCAGAATGCCGGCCGCGAGCACTTCGTTCACCGGCGCTTCTCCCGTGGCCTTGCGGTACCCACGCCGGTGCAAAGACTCGCCCGAGCTATCCACCGCGATGGCAATGCGGTTCTCGTTCAAAGCGACGGCGATGCGCAGATACGGCTCGCGCAAATCGACCGAAGGCCGGTTGCCCGTCTTTTCGCGAAACTGATCGACGACCGCGTCCTTGATCCTTTGGGCGACGTACAGAGAGTGAGTCGTGAAAGAGCTTCGGACGGCGGCATCCACCGCGAGCGTCGCGGTCGAAGGCATCCACGCGGTCCAGTCCACCTGCCGGCCGGCCTCATAAAGCTGGTCCTCGTTTCCCGCCGCGAACTCGCCCAAGGGGCGCAAGATGCGAATCGCCGTCCGGCACCAGAGATTGGCGGCGTAGAGCACCCTTTGGGTCGCCATGAAGCGGACCATTCGGCCCTCGGGGCGAACGTCCTCGGCGCCCAAAGCCACGAGCTCCCCCGCGAGGACTGCTTCCAGTCCCGTCAAAGTGCGAGCGTGGTAAAGAACGGGTTGTTCGGCGTTAGTGTCCATTGGTCAGCGGCGCATACTGCCACTGATGAGGGTGCGGACGCAACTCTCGGACGGGATTGGCCTTTAAAGGTACCGATACCTAAAACCTTTCGCAAGCTTCGCCGAATGACACACACCAAAAGAATTCCCACCGCTTTCGTGCGAGCCGCGGCGGCCCCGCCTTTACGGCTAAAAGAACGCCCGAACCAGCGGGAGAGGCTCACCCCGCGGCTTTCTCTCCCTACCTTCTCGCGCCGATGTGGGCGATCTACGGCTCGCCCGGGATTTTAGGTCCCTTAATCCCCGTAGGCCGGCCAAAAGAAACCGACCGAATAAGAAAAGCCCGAATCGAGGGAAGCAAAGCGAGCCAAAAAAAGGGCGAACCCGAGCACCCAGACGGTTTTATCCAGTAGGGAAAACGCGCGCGATCGGCGCGCGGCCCAGTGAAGCACGCCGAGCCCCAGCGCCACGAATAGCACCGCGGCCATCATGCCGAGATAGGCGCGCGGCGGCGTCGCCAGCGACTCGTAGAAGGGATGCTGAGGCCCATCATCCGCGCCCCGGGGCGCCAGATGAAGCAAGCCGGCCCACTCTCTCAGGAAAATAGATTCGCGAGAGAGATCGCGAGCGCGGCTTGCTTCCAGAATTCCCGGGACTTGAGCATCCGGCGATTCTAGCCTTTATCGACACGCTTGGAATGTCGCGCCGTCCGTTTCCTCGGCGAGCACGACACTATTGCGATCCGTGTCGGGAGACGCATTGCCCACGAAGTCCGGATAGGCCGAGCGCACGTAAACGCGGCCGGTAGTGGAATCAGCGGCAAGGCTTCGTAAGCCGTACAGCTTTTTGCCGACCACCGACAGATCCCACTCGCCCTGGACCTTATTGTTACGCAGGTCGAAGAAGGTCACATGCTTTGACTCTTCGGACGCCACCGCCAGGCAATGGCCGAGTTGCGCGAGGGCCCGCGGTCTTTGCGCGGCCACCGAGTAAGTCTTGAGAGTGGTTCCCGTGGCCGCCTCCACTAAGCGCACGTCTCCGGCGTCTCGGTCGGCGACCGCCAAGGTCTTTCCGTCCGCGAGCAGAATGAGGCTCGCGAGATCGGAGCCTTCAAGGAGCCGGGTCGACGTCTCGGTTTTCAAATCGACCCGGACCAGGTACCGGCCGCCGGAGGCAATCGTCGGATGCTCGATCAGAAACAGGGAATCTCCCACGAGAAGCGGATTGTGGGGACCCGCGATACGCGCCTTCAAGTAACGAGGGCCGAGCCAGCCGAGCGTAAAGATCGTGCGCGCTGGCTTACCTAGGATGCCGTCATCCAAACCGCCTGGGTCGGTGAAGTATAGGACGCCCGGTCTTCCCGCGCCTTCGTCCGCGTAGGCTTGCACGGGAATCGTCTTGGGCTCGACTTTGAGCTTCGTTTCCCCCGACACCACCGTGTAATGAGTGAGCTGATCCTTATAAGAGACGCCAACGGTGAGGATTCCGTGGGGACCAAAAGGAGAGAGGTAGCGAAGCGAATGGCTCATCTCTTTCGTTTCGAGAAGCGTGCCGGCCGAATCGAAGACGTCGAGCTTGTAGCTCGCACCGAGATTCACGCGGGAACTTCCCACCCAGAGCCGCCCGTCGTGAAAAGCCATGGCGTTGAAAGGCTCGAACCGATCGAGCTCGGTGACCACCTTCCAGCTCACCGCCGCCCCCGCCCCTCTTCCCACCAGACCCGCCAAGACTAGACCTACGACCAGAAGCGAACGCAAAACAACGGACATGCTTTTTCCCCTTTGTTAGTTGACTCGGAAACTCAAATTCAAAAAGACTCCGTTCAGAGAAGCGCTGGAAATGGCGAGCGTCGCGAGATCGACCACGCTTCTATGCTCGAAAAACAAATGGGCCGCCCAGTTCGGCGTGAAACGCCACTATCCGAACAGCTTCGCTGGCACGATTCGACGTAGGCTTCCCCGCACGTTTTGGTGACGGTCTCGCCACTCTGCGTTTTCTGCAGCGGCCTGTGTTTTTGATTTTTGTAGTCTTTGAGCGATTCCGCCGAGACGGGGTGAGTTAAGAAAACAAAGGCGAGGAAGAACGAAAAAAGCCGACCCATGGGCGAAGTCTATCGGTCCATGGGCAGGCTTTCAAATGACTTAGGCTAGAGACCTACTTGCGACAGCTGGCGAAGGAATAACCCTTCACGTCGATGAGGTTCGCCCATTCGAAGTTATTGTGAATGTAAACGGCTTGCACGTTGATCGTGCGCATTTGCTGATCCGTGGCCTTCATCTCAAACTCGGCGTAGTCTTCGTCGCCGTCGATGGCTTTGCCGACCGGGTACGAGTACGCCTTGTCGAGCTTCGACTTGAAAACCACTTCGAGAACGTAGCTGCGGAGCCACTTCGCAGCCGGGGTCGGCTTCGGGTTCAAGGTCGCGATCTTCGTCAGCTTGTAGCTGGCGATGGGCGAAGCCGGGTTCTTCTTATCGACTTGGCAGTTGATGGTCCAACGCGTTTGCGCCACGGCCACGTTAGCGACCAAGAAAAACGACACGAGTAAAGATAGCTGCTTCATTAGAGTCCCTCCCAATAAGAAATTTCGGCGAAACTAAGCAGTTAAACGCGGTGAGTCAACCCAAAAAATATTAAGGATGGGGTATTCTCCCCCTCATGAAACTCACCGTGCGGGATCCCTTCAGCGGCTTTACTCATCTGGCAGGCGCGCTACTCGGCCTTGTGGCCGGGGCTTACTTGGTCAACCGCGGTCTCTCCGAAGGCACTCAGTGGCACGTGATCTCATTCGCCATCTTCGGAGTGAGTCTAGTGGGCCTCTATTCCTCGAGCGCGTTTTACCATCTGCTGCCCGTCTCGGAGAGCGCGCGCTTAAAGCTGCGGCGCCTCGATCACAGCATGATCTTCATGCTCATCGCGGGGAGCTACACGCCGTTTTGTCTGGTGTCCATGCGGGAGACCTGGGGCTGGACGATACTGACCATCGTGTGGACCATCGCGGTGCTCGGGATCTTGCAAAGCATCTTCTGGATCCACGCTCCGCGGTGGCTCACGACGGGCGCCTACCTCTTCATGGGTTGGATCGCAGTCGTTGCCATCTATCCTTTGAGCCAAGCCCTTTCGGCGGACGGGATGTGGTGGTTATTTGCCGGCGGCCTTTTCTACTCGGTGGGCGCGGTGATTTACGCCGTGAAGTGGCCCGATCCTCATCCGCCTCATTTCGGCTTTCACGAAATCTGGCATCTCTTCGTGCTGGCGGGAAGCGCCTGCCATTTCTTGAGCGTGCGCACCGTGCTGCCGAATCCTTAAGCCCATCGCTTTTCCGCGAGCAGCCGCTTGAACGCAATCACCGCATCGAGCGCCGAGAAAATACCGGCGACTTCTCCCGTCGGGTTTTGCACGACGGTGCAGCCGTAGGTACTCTCCGAAGTTTCGTCGAGCACTTGAAAGAGACTCGCGTCCGGACTCACCGTCGCGGGTGCGGCTCCCATCAGCGCCGAAACGGAGAGATGACGCGTGGAAGGCTCTGCCACCGCTGCCCTCACCCGATCCTCTTTGAGGATACCCACGATTTTCCCGTCTCGGCGCACCGGAAGATAACGCGTTCCCAAACGCCGCATGAGAAAGAGCGCTTGAGACGCGTTGGCTTCGGGCCGGATGGTGGCCTGACAAGGGACGATATAACGGCCAATCTGGGGCTCTGTTAAATGCACGGTGTCGTCTCCGATGAGGGATGAGGTTTACTGCAGTAACCAAAGCGTGTTGCAAAGGGCGTTCCACTGCTACCGAGCCCGGGCGCGGGGCCGAAGCCCCGGATCGCGGACAAAGTATTTCAAGAAGAGACAGTTTTGATCGCACTCTCAGAAATTCGAGGCGATCGGTAACGGCTCTTCTTCCTCCAAACGGCCTAAATGGGTTCGTCCTCCGCCGCGTTGATTGCGCACGCATTCCTGCAACTGACGGCGCACCTGTTTGAAAGCGTGCCTTACCGCGGCATAGGCGTCTTCGTGATCGACTCGCTCGGCGGGCACGCGGTTCGCTACGAGTTCATGTCCCGGAATGGTGAGATCCACCCGGACCTCATAGAGTTTTCCTTTGCTCTTGTGACGGTGGGGCACCTCGAGCGACACACGGCAGCTCATGATGCGCGGGAAGAAATGGTCGAGCTTGAGGCATTCCTCCTCAATCAAGCTCCGGATGGCATCGGACTCAGGGGTGTCACGAAAGGTGATCTGCACTGGGAGTTTCAAGAAATACCTCCTCGGGAAAGGGTTCAGTGCCAAAAGGGCTGCAGATTGCGTACCAGAATTCCCAGTCCAGCAGGCTCTGCGGCGTGGTCTTAACGAGGGAATTCAGTGCTCTGGCGGGACCTCCACAATGTCCACGAATGCCACCTATTTCACCCACTCGGAGAAAGAAGCAGAGCTATATTCCTCTCTCCAGGAGGGAGCTCAAGAGAGGCACGTCCATTGCAAAGCATAGATCCAAGAGGAGGATCTTATGGCTCAACCCGCCACATCTAAAAAACTGGCAAACCCTGTTCCCCCGTCGCAAATGCCCGAGTGGGAGACGCCCGCCGAGCAAGAGACCCGCGAAAGCCTAAGCGGAAAGAAATCGAGTAGCGCACTCGGCACTCCGCCCCGCGAGAACACTTCAAAAGACGCTTACGAAGGCGAAGAGTCCCAAAAGGAGTCAGATGAGGACGATGTCCCGCGCGAAACACCTCCTGACGGGCTCTACCCCGAGCACAATTAGAGAGCGTCATTTCCGCCGAAAGCCGGTGCCGTAAATGGGCCCCGCGCTTTCGGCGGCGTATGCTGACGGTTTTCCCCCGCTAATATCCTTCACTTTTATCGACGATTAGAGCCTGCCCTCCCCGCTTAGCCTGGTCTCCCCTTTGCAAAACCGACCCGCGGAGCATGGAACGTTTGTTGAAAACTCGCGGAATACTTTGGATCTTGTGGCTCGTTGCTTTTCCGGCGGCGGTCTACCCCATCACCTGCGAGCGGGCCCTCTCCGAGGTGGGCCGGATCACGATTCCCGGGGAACCTCCCCGCCAGTCCACCCGCCAGATTTTCAACGAGACCCTAGAACAAGGGCTCTCCCCGGGAACGAAATCTCTCGTCGATAAAATTGAAACGGCGGGACTGCTTCCGGATCCGAGTTTTTTTAGCTCCCGCGGCATCATCGGCCGCTCTTACGTCGACGAGCTGCAAACCACCCATGAGTTCATCCGCAGTTTTCAGGCGTGGAAAGACGTCCTTCGCCACAACCAAGATTTTTCGGGGACCGAGCTGGAGCGTGCGGGCATGGATGTCTTTTTACAAGCCTTGCTCCGTTCCGAGCGGGAACGCCCTTCGCTCATGACATCGGTCTTCAATCTTTCCCTCGTGGCCGACGATCTTTACGGCTCTCATCTCTATGAGATGGATACCAGGATCGATCTCGGCAACATGGCTGACTTCATGGCGCTTCGAAGGAAGCTCGCCGTCGCCCAAGGCGTCGTGTTCTTGAAAGCGGAGCTAAAGGAATCCCGAAAAAAAGCAATGGCCATGTCGGAGATGGAGAAAACCCTAGCAGCGGCGATGCCCGTGGCCCACGAAAAAGACGACCGGGTCCACTTCATCGAAATGGCGGCGGGAACCATGGACGCCATGCACCTTCCCTTCAAAGCCCTTCGTCACGAGATTCTCTCGGCGGTGGAGCCTTCCACTCCCGTCGACCCCATCGGGCGCTCGCTCGCCAAACAGTATCTGGAAAAACCTTGGGTGCAGACCGCGCTCGCGGCCTTCAAGGAAAAGATGACGGCTCACAAGGCCGCTCTGCTCAATGAGAAAGGGCCCGCGTCGGAGGCGCTGCTCGCCAAGAACGTGTTTGATTTGGCACTCGAGGTCACTAGCGGAGACCGCGAGCAGGCGGTGATCCTCGTGGGGCTCATGAGCATTCAGCGCAAAGCGCTGAACCGCGGCTTATCGAAGCACTATAGCAGTGCGGGCACCCTCGATCGTCACGCGCAGCCGCTTCTGGATACCGTCTCAGTTTATTATCAAATCACCGAGCTCGCCGAGGTGACCGACGCCGTTCGCAAGCAAAGAGGGCTTCAGCCCGATAGGTACTCCTTTCTCTATCCGAAACCTTACCGCTCGACCGACAACAAGTTCTATCACTTCTGGAGCGAGGCCTTCTTCGCGACCCACTTGAGAGGCAAAGGATTTCCCGCCTGGGAAACCCGCTTCGGCTTGAGCACCGTCGGAACGGTGTACGAGCTCGCGACTTCCGTGTCAGGACTTCAGTTTTTCGAAGAGTTCGGCATGAACAAATGGCGGGCCTTGGGGGCCACCAGGATGTTCGACGACATGGCTCTGCACCGTATGGGCGCGGCCTTCGGCTCGAACACTTTCGATGAAGCGAAGCACGAGGCATTGAAGCCGCCGTTCCTTCAATCGCTCCAGCCGCGCGAAGCTTCCGGGTCCAATTAACTCGCGATTTGCCGACGAGCTCGCCCGTATCCAATTGATAAGATCTCGTTAATTCCTCTGGGTGAATTGCCTGATTTCACTCTACACTTAAAGAAACAGCAGTTTTCGGAGGCCATTTATGAGATTTCTCTCTGCCCTCGTCGTTTTCTGCACGATTTTCTCGTCTCTCTCTCTTTTCGCGGTCCCTTCCATCGAAGGTTACGACCCGGACGTAAACCGCAACGAGATAGACTCCGTTCCTTACGTGTCGCCTCCCGCCCGCGACCTGCCCCGGCTTTGGGACTGGCGCTGGCATAACGCCGTGAGCCCCATCAAAGATCAGGCGTCTCCCGTCTACTGCGGCAGCTGCTGGGCCCACGGCACGACCGCGGTCATCGAATCGATCATAAAAATCAATACCGGCCGGGACGTGGATCTCTCCGAGCAGCAGCTCGTCAGCTGCTCGCCGAGCTATGGCACCTGCCAGGGCGGCAACTTCGCGTTCGGTTTCTACACGACCAAGGGAGGCGCGTACGAAGCCGACTTCCCCTACAAAGCGGCGAACGTCGCTTGCAAGGCCGGGCTCCCGGTGCAGGAAAAAATTAAAAATTATTACAAGATCGGAAGCAAAGGCCGCGGACCGACCGTGGAAGAAATGAAAACCGCGATTTTCACTTACGGTCCCATCGCGGTCACGGTCAGCGCTTCGGGAGCTTGGAACTTCTACAAAGGCGGCGTTTACTCCGGCTGCAATTCCAACCCTATCAACCATCTGGTCGCCCTGGTCGGTTACGACGACGATCAAAAGGTGTGGATCCTCAAAAACTCCCACGGCACGGCCTGGGGCGAGCAAGGCTACATGCGCATTCCTTACTTGGGACCGAACGGAACCAAGTGCAATAATGTCGGCTTCGAGGCGATGTACGCCGTCTATTAACTAGCCTTTTCCGACGCCGTGACTCGCCTCTTCCAAGGGGGCCGGTTTTCTATTATAGATTCGGTCATGCCTCAGACTGAATTTCGTCAACCCGCCGAGTGGGATCTTCACGACGCTTGCTGGCTCGCCTGGCCGAGCCATGGCGATCTTTGGCAAGAGAATCTAGCGCCCGCTCAAGAGGAGTTCACGGCGCTGTGCCGGGCCATTACCGGCGTTGATTTCGAGCTGAAAGACCGCCCCGTGGAGCCGCTTCACGTTCTCGTTCCCGATCGCCAAAGCCGCGCGCAGGCCGAAAAAGCTTTGCGTGGCCTACCCGTCACCTTCCACGATGTGGGGTTCGGCGATATCTGGCTCCGCGATACGGCACCCATTTTCGTGCAAGACCAAAAGGGGCATACGGCTAGCTCCTCGTTTCTCTTCAATGGCTGGGGCGGGAAATACGTGCTCGACCACGACGCGGGAGTGAGCGCCGCCATCGCGAAGCTCGCCAAGTTTCCAAGCAAGCATTTTCCCTGGGTTCTGGAGGGCGGCTCCGTCGAAGTGGATGGACTGGGCACTTGCCTGACTACCCGCCAATGCCTTCTTAATCCGAACCGCAATCCCGGCATGACGGAAAAAGAGATCGAAACAGGTCTCGCCGAAGCTTTGGGAATCACTAAAACGCTCTGGCTCCGGGACGGGCTCTTAAACGATCATACCGACGGGCACATCGACACCATCGCGCGCTTCGTCCGCCCGGGCACCGTGATCTGCATGGAGCCTTCCGGCAAAGACGATCCGAACACGGCGGTCTTAAACGACATCCGAAACGATTTGTCCAAAATGACCGATGCTCGGGGCAAAAAGCTCGAAGTGATCACCGTACCCTCTCCGGGGCAAGTCACCAATCAAGACGGCGATATTCTCGCCGCAAGTTACGTGAATTTTTACATCTCGAACCGCACCGTCGTCGTTCCCAACTACGGCTCGCCTCAGGATGCGGCGGCGGTCGCCCTCATCGCGAAGCTCTTTCCGGAGCGCAGGACCGTGGGCCGGTCGGCGAAAGCCATTCTTTCGGGCGGCGGCGCTTTTCATTGCATTACTCAGCAGCAGCCGACGGCTGCCCAGGAGACTTTATGACGACAAAAAAACCCGTCACCGTGGCGGCGATTCAAATCAAGCTTTCCGATAAGTCCTCCGAAAACGTCGCGGCCATCACTAAACGCGTGCGCGAAGCTTCGAGTAAGGGCGCTCAAGTCATTCTTCCGTCGGAGCTCTTCGAAGGGCATTACTTTTGTAAGGAAGAAAAGGACGAGTTCTTTGCTCGCGCGCACTCGGCCGAGAATCACCCGACGATCCAGCACTTCCAAGCCCTCGCCAAAGAGCTGGGCGTGGTCATTCCCGTCTCCTTTTTCGAAAAGACCGGGCACGCCTATTACAACAGCGTCGCGCTCGTCGATGCCGACGGCAAAGTCCTCGGCACGTACCGAAAAAGCCACATTCCCGATGGCCCCGGCTATGAGGAGAAGTTTTACTTCCGTCCTGGAGATACCGGCTTCAAGACTTGGGCGACCCGCTTTGGAACCTTGGGTGTCGGCATCTGCTGGGACCAGTGGTATCCGGAGTGCGCCCGCGCGATGGCGCTTCAAGGCGCTGATTTGCTCTTTTACCCGACGGCCATCGGCTCCGAGCCGGCCAATCCCTCGCTCACCACGAAAGACCGCTGGCAGCGGGCGATGATCGGGCACGCCGTTTCCAACGTCATTCCCGTCATCGCCGCGAACCGGGTCGGTCTCGAAGGGGACCAGCATTTTTACGGCCACTCCTTCATCGCGGATGTTTCCGGCGATAAAGTCGCGGAGCTCGACGGCGAGTCAGAAGGCGTGCTCCTCGCCACTTTCGACTTGGCGGCTAACGACCGGGCTCGCGCTTCGTGGGGTTTCTTCCGCGATCGCCGCCCCGATCTCTACAGCGCCCTGCTCACCGCCGACGGCAAAACCCCCATCCGCTAAAAGGTGTGTGGATACTTTTAGCCAAAGGAACGCCACACGCTCCCGGTAAGGCCTTGCTTTTGAAGAACCGATTGGCTGGCTAAAAGTATCCACACACCTTTTAGTAACGCTCCGATGCCTGACATGACGCGGCATCACCCGGAGCCGCCATCGCTACCTGCCCCAGACTCAACAGGAGACTCATCCGTAAGGCCCATTTCATTGTCGTATTCCTCCTCGGAGAATTCCCCCCCTTTTCACGCGCAAACAGCGGCCCGGAGGGGTCGCTCGGGCCAAACTTCTTGCAAGGCAAGCTCCTCCTTGAGTAAATCGGGTTTTTGGGGAATTCAAAAGATGCGTTTCACGTGTGGCAAAGCTCTGCTTTGGATTGGTCTATTTTGGGTAACTCACCTCGCGGCCGCGCCGCACGTGGCTCTGACGCAAGATAAGCTTTTTATCGACGGCAAACCGGCCCCTTATCTCTTCGGCGCCGAGGTGCAGTATTTCCGCGCTCGCGCCGGCGCCGGAAGAAACGTTCCGGTCGCCCAAGTCGAAGCGCTTTGGGACAAGCTCATTGGCCGGGTGCTCGAAGCGCACATGAATACGGTGACGCTCTACATCCCCTGGGATTTTCATGAGCCCGTGGAAGGCACTTTTGATTTTGACGGCACCCTCGATCAGGACGGCGACGGCAACCCGGATTATCCCTCGCGCAACTTGCGCGGCTTTCTGAAACGGCTCGAGGCGAAGGGAATCCGCCACATCATGGTGCGCCCCGGTCCTTACATTAATGCGGAATGGGGTCCCGTCGGTTTTGGCGCGATCCCGCGCTGGTTCCTCGAAAAATATCCGGACTCGCTCACCGGCACGCTCACTCCCGGAAAACCGAAGACCGCTTCTTTCGGAAATCCGGTCTACCGCGAAAAGGCGCGCCTTTGGATCGAGGCGCTTCACCGCCAGGTTCTCAAAGATTTCATCGGCCCAGGCCGCGCCGTTCAGTTTCTCCAAATCGACAACGAGACGAACTATTTCTGGGACTCGGTCTATGAGCGCGATTACAGCCCCACGGGACTCGTCCGCTACCGCGCGTTTCTCCAAAAAGAGTATCGCACCGTCCAGGCGCTAAACACGGCGTACGGCGCGCACTTCACGGATTTTTCCGCCGTCACGCCGCCGACGAGCCCGAAGGACTTGTCTTTCGGCAACACGCGCTGGCATTACGACTGGTACCACTTCCACGACGTGGAGCTCCGCGACTACTACCGCTTCATCCGCCACGCGTGGGAAAAAGTCGGCGTGCGTGAGCCGAACGTGCTCTTTACGAGCTGTGATTCGATCAACGCTCCCGACTTCGGGCTTCTACCGCGCCTGGACTACCGTCAGAAGGGAAAGCTATCGCTGACGACGATGAACATCTACCCGAAGACGTTCGGCACTCAAAGTGAGTCGACGCTCAACACGCCGATGAAAGCCGCTCACGACGCCGTTCTGGTGGGCGCGGCCCACGGCGAGTTTTACGGAAAAGCGGCGCAATGGGTGATGTCGACGGAAACCGTCGGTGGCTGGTTCGCCCCCACCGAAGTGAGCTTGGCCACGCGCCAGCATACTTACGGCGCTTTGATTGGCTCCGGTGTCAAAGCCATGGTCATCTATTATTTCCACGAGGGCTGGAACTGGGACGGGCTGGAAAAGACCGACTCGCCTCTCTTCTTCGACGCGCCTCTCGATAAGGACCTGAACCCTCGCCCCGCTTTCACTCTGCTCAAATCTCTCGGAGAGAGCTTGGAGAAAAATTTGGGAGCTGCGGCCCTCGAAGTGGCGCCGGTGGCGTCCCCGGTACTACTCGCGCACGACAGCGGCGCGCAGTACCCGGTGCCGGGTGGTCCCGATGCGATTTCCATCGGCTCGACCGACTCCGCCGCTCTCTTCGGCCTTTTGCGCGAAGCGGGCGCTTGGCCCCAGATCGGCTACCTCGAAAACATGAGCCTCGGCGATCTAAAGCGCTTCAAGCTCGTCGTGTGGAACCACCCGGGCTATCTCCGGGACGGGCAGCAGAAGAAGTTTCAGCAGTACCTGGACTGGGGCGGCGCGATTCTATGGATCGGACCGAAACCTCCCGCGGATCTTGGCACTCACGGCGCGGGCAAGTTCTGGTACGAGCCCATTAACCCGGCGAGCGGGTGGAACGACGATCGCTACTTGGCGCTGGCCAGCGCTCCGGCGACCATCCGGCGCGCGCAAGGCTGGCTCGATCAGTCGGGGGCGAAACGCCCGGTGGAAGTCGTCGCCAAAGACGGCATTCCTTTCGTCCACGCTTGGACATCGCAATCCAAAAAAGGAAAGCGTAAACTTCTCTTCATAGAAAACTTCTGGAAAACGGATCGCCGACTCGAGCTTGCGCTTCCGGTGAAAAAGAACGCGACCCTCACTCTCGTCCCGCTTTGGGGCACGAGAGAGGGCACGGCTGACATGCCCGCGGGACGCGGGTCGGTCGGCGTCGAAGCGGACTCGGTTGGCATTTGGGAGATCGTCTCGCGCCCATGAGGCGTTTTGCTCTGTCCTTACTTCTCATAGTCCTCTCGGCGCCTTCGGCGAGGGCGGACGTACGCGCGGAGCTCGAGAAGCGATCGCTCCAGTTTTTTCTCGAGCACACCCACCCGGTAACTGGCCTCGCGTTGGATCGCGCGCCGAACCGAGCGCCGTCTCCCGGCGATGCGGCCAACACCATGGCGTCTCTCGCCTCGACGGGCTTTGGCATGGCGGTGCTCGCGAACGCAGCCGCGAGAGGCCAGCTCCCCCGAGAACAAGCCCGGCAGATCATTTTGAGGGGACTGCGCTTCGTCTGGAACCGCCTCGATCACCATCACGGCTGGCTTTATCATTTCGTCGACTGGAACACGGGCGCCCGCTTCCGCCTGAGCGAGGTTTCCACCGTCGATACCGGCTGGTTCATCGCGGGCGCGCTCACCGCGGCCGCTTACTTTCCAGGCGAAGAGATCGACTGGCTCGCGCAGAAGCTCTACAAGCGCTTGGATTTTGACGACATGAGAACCCACGGGGGACTCAAGCCAAACAAGCACACGCTCTCCATGGGATGGAGTCCCGAGACGGGGTACCTGCCTCCCCAATGGGATACCTATTCGGAACACCTCCTGCTTCACATCCTGGGGCTAGGTCATCCGACGCATCCGCTCGGGGTAGAAAGCTGGAAAGCGTGGAAGCGCCTGGCCCTGGACGTCGCCCCTGGCATACGTCTCATGGGAAGCGACCAGTCCCTCTTCGTGCATCAGTACTCCCATCTCTTCATTGATTTTAGAAAATGGCGGGACGGCCATTTCAACTATTTCCAGAACTCCGTTTTGGCAACGAGCCGGGACAAGAGCCTTTGCGCCGCCGATGGCCGCTTTGCTTCCTACCGCGAAGGCTTTTGGGGCCGGAGCGCCAGCGGGTCGACACACGGATACGCCGCGTTCTCTCCGCTCTTTCACGACGGTACGGTCTGCCTGGGTTGCGCGGGCGCGTCCGTGCCCTTCTTGCCGCGCTCGGTGCTTGCCGACCTGGAATCTTGGGTGAACGGCTCGCATGGCTCTCGGATTTGGGGCCGCTACGGATTCGCCGACAGTCTCAATCTCGATGTGGACTGGGTCGATCCGGACGTTATCGGCATTACGGTGGGCGCGCTGTATCTGGCGCTAGCTGATTTAGGGCCGGCCTACCGTCCCTGGTCGCTTTTCGAAACGCAAGCCCCGGTCCGGCGCGGCCTTCAGCGCGCCATGCGCCCTTATTGAAAAAATCCGTCCGGCAAATCTCCGCCTACCGCTTGTACTGGCTCGTAAGCTTTCGCGGGGACGACCCACGCCGCGGCAGAGTATTTCGGAACTTTCACTTTGGAGTGCGGCTTGAGTTTCACGCTCATGGCGACCTTACCGTCGGAGGGCGTGTAATTGTCGCCCGCCTGAAAATCGAGAACCACGAACTCGTGGTGGATGACCTTGCCGCTATTTTCACCGGCGAGAATCTTGGAGACGACCCCGTCGCCCATGACCGCAACCACGAGCGACCAGGATTGCGGTTTAGTGAGCGACGGACGAAAGACCACTTCCGCCGAGCCATCCTTTCGCATGGTGAGTTTTAGCGAGCCCGGTTCACCTTGGGCGGAGGGCATGACGCCCGCCTGCCAGGCTTCCCACTCTTTCCCCTGAAAAACGAGAGCCGGGGTGTAGACGCGGTTCGATTGCCATTTATCGGCGTAGCCTCGCTGACGACGAGTAAATTCTTTTTGCGCGAGCTTATCGACCCAGCCCAAGCGGTCCCAGTAATCGACGTGAAAAGCGACCGGAACGAAGCGCTTCCAAAGATCGGCCCGCTTTCTAAGGCCGGAGAAAAACTCGTCGGCTGGTGGGCAGCTATTACAGCCTTCGGAGCTAAAGAGCTCCAGAAGCCCCACGGTATTTTTGCCGCTCAAGAACTCGGCGATGGAGTCGGCCGCGGCCACCGAGGCCCCGCCCAAAACCAGAAGCGATCCAAGCAAAAAGACCCGGTAAATCATGATGGGAGCCTACCATAAGGCCTCCGGCGAAAAAACGGGTCCCACGAATCGTGAACACTGATACAAGATCCGCATGACAAATCCTCCGATTCGGCAGATCTCCTGGCCCGGCGTCATGGCTCAAGTCGTGGTGATGATGTCGCTGCTCTGGGGCCTCGACGCCTGGCTCGGAAAAGGCAAAGGCGCGCCCCCGGCTCTAATCACCTATCTCGTCTACACGGCGATCTCCCGGATGATCCTCTCCCGGGATCACCGCCGAGGCGTGCAGCTTGTGCGCCGAGGGAAGTTCGACGAGGCTATCGACTCGTTTCGGGCGAGCGCCCATTTTTTTCGTACGTATCCCTGGATCGATAAGTACCGAGCCATAATTCTCATGTCACCTTCCGCTCTAACTTACCTCGAGATGGCCTTGGTCAATGTCGCCTTTTGTCAGGCGGCGGCGGGCCGGAAAGAGGAAGCCCGCGTCAGTTACGAGAAGGCGCTTAGCGAGTTTCCTCAAAGCGGGCTCGCTTCCCTGGGGCTCAGAAGACTCGCGGAAACATAAAAAAACCGGGTGCCCCGAAGGACACCCGGTCGGATTTGCCGACGAGGCCTAGCTTACGACTCGCGTTCGCAGCTCACTACGCAATTGTCGTGGAGCGCGTCGCAGGCGTCTTCCGCCGCGTCATAGGCCGCCTCATAGGCGGTCGATCGGAACGCATGGCCGCCGTCGTGATCTTCGGCCATGTCGTCATAGCCAGTGCAACGCCAGTAGCCGGTGTAGACGAAACCCTGGTCATAGCCCGGGTAAAAGCCGCCGCTGTAACGGTCATAACCGTACCAGTACCAGGGATGGCGGGTCGGATTGAAATGCCATTTGTAGTAGTTCCAGTTGTGGTGCCGTTTCGGCCAGATGTGCCCATGGGACGGATGTTGGCCGGGTCCAGGGCCCGGTAGAGCGGCGTAGTCTCCAGCGACTGTCGTCGGGGCCGCTGGATCCAAAGCCGACTCATCGGAATAGGTACCGGCTCGCAGGGCGCTTACGCTCCCCGCCAAAAATAATGAAACTAAAGTTAAAACAACTCGGTTCATATTTGCCTCCCCCTCCTTTTACCATCGACTCGAGCCGGCCCAATCGCCGGCACTAGATTCGCCTAAGCAAATTGCAATCTAGATGCCATGATAAGGCGGGAAAAGAGGCCGAGCACGGCGGCCTTCTCAGCAGATATGAGACAAACTGAATCAGCTAAGTGGCGTTAAAGCTCGAATGTCCAACGACCGGCAAGACGGCTATTGGGATCGCGCCGCACTTCATCTGTCTGGAAAACGACGTTCACCGCCCATTTTCCTTTTGCCTCGGTCTCGGATTTTTCCCACGCGAGCTGACCCGCGAGAGAAGGCTCTTCTTTACCATTGTGCAGCCATTGCACGTTCAACCGGCTGTGTCCGTCCCGAACGCGCGCCAGTTGACCTAGGGCCGGCGTCAAAACTCGTACCTTCAAACGGCCCGCGACGCGCTCCGTTTTCACGTCGTCAATGACGCGGATGCGGGAGAAAAATTGCAGCCAGTTATTCTCCTTACAGATGGGGCAGAAATGGGTCGAGGTCATTTGCCGCATGAGGCAAGTGTTGTGAGTCGGCCGGAAGCCCGCCACGCGCCCGCTCTTGGTGAACATTGGGTAAGCCCCGATGTACTTATCATCGAAGTGATAGTCCCGGCCGAACTCGTGGAACGTCAGCGAAGAAAGCACGGTATCGCTTCCTTTGGAACCCTCAGCGAATCTGAGCTCGTGGTTGCCGGCGGGGAAAGCCTGATTCCATTGCAGCTCGTGAAACACACGGTCCACATGGCCGGGTCCGCGGAAGGGCATGGCCTTGCCGTCGATGGTCACTAACAGATCCCTGTCGGTGGGCGCGCCTGAAGCGCTGAACGAGAGAAGGGAAGAGGCGCCTTTGCCGCTGCTGGTAAACTTCGCGACGAACGGGGCTTTGGCGAGCCGTTGCCACGGCCAATCGATAAAGAGCGCTTCCACGGGCTCGGCCTTTGCCTGGCCCGAAAGCCACTGCGGCCATTTGATGCCGGAGAGCGAGTTGCTGAAATTCGCGCCGAAGAAGGTCGCTTCCTGCCCGTCGTACTCTTCACCCACGCGGCCGAAATTATGGCCGAGCTCATGACGGAGCACCACGGTCCCGCTCGTGACGGAAGAGGTGGTGATGGCGAGCTCGCCCCCAAGACCGCCGTAAAAAGCGTCATTGGCGACGACAATGGGGTAATCGCAATCGGGCGCTTTGCTGCAAGAGTCGTGAGCCGCGCCGCTATCGCCCGGGAAAATCGCACGCAGCGTATCGCCTTCGCGGTAAAGCCGGTAAGCGGTGTTCTTCGGCTGGTTGTTCTTGCCGATACCCGACTCCATGGAGGCGCGGAAGACGGCATGAACGTTGAAGATCGGCAGATAGGTGCGAAGCGTTTCGCCCGCGAAAAGCTCCGTCACGATGCGCTTGATGTCGTCGAAAAACTTCTGGCGCTCGGCTTGAGTGTACCCGTCTCCCATGAAGACGAGATCGATGCGGTTCTTCGCGGGGCCGGAATTAATGAGCGTGACCACTTCGTCCGTGCCGCCACGGGAAGCCTGGGCCCGCCCTACCCCGCGCGAGCGCAAGATTTGAGCGAGCTGATCGCGGTTCACGGCGGTAATCTCGACGACTTTGCCGCCGCCCATGCCGACGTGCTCGGCGATATAGCGCGGGTACTCGACTTCTTCGAGCGCCCGTAACGGACGCACGTTGTAAGCGGAGAGCTCCTTCACATCGATGAGCGTGCGCGTTCCTTTTGAGTCCTCCACGTACCGCGCGCGGTAGATAGGCGTGTCCGCCGCAAAGAGACTGAGCGACGAGAAAACCAAAACCAGGCCGAGTAATCGATTCACTTGAAGGACCCCTTACACTTTCAGTTCGAAATGGACTTTTCTAAAAACCGGACGGTGGACTCGAGATTCTGTTTCACGACCACCGGTATCTGACTCGGATCGGGAATCTTGCTTTTGCCGACTTCCACGGTCACCGCCAGAATGTGGTGCTTCCAATAAAAATAATCGGTGCTGCAACCGGGAGCGAGGTACATGATTTTCGAGACCTGGCCCGCACGGTAACCGCTCGCTTGCGCCATGTAGCTCGTAATGGCCCGGAACGCGTCCTCGTCTTTCGACGGGGGCGCCGCTTCCGTGTAGGCCCACGGATAGACGATAAGCTCACTGAAAG
>JAYUGC010000198.1:0-7836 GCA_043767805.1 Pseudomonadota bacterium
TGTTTGAGTACGGGAAACTCGACGCCGACCTGAGAAAGAAGACATCGCGCCGTCTGCTAGACGCTTTTGACGGCGAGCACTTCGGTTCCACGTTCGAGACCTCGCAGACTTTGATTCATGCGGGGTGGCTCATCCGCGACGATTTGAAGCGCAAGAACACTTTAGCTCAGCCCAAAATCTTGGTGGGCGGCGTTGCGCTGGACGAAAAGAAAGTGCGAGCGGAGTCCATGCTCGGCGGGTGGGAAATGCATCTCGCCGCCGACGCCGTCAAAGGGCCCATCTCCGTGGAAGGACTTTCCGATGAGTCGACGGCCAGAGTGAAGTTCAAGAAGCTCGCCTCCATCGATGAGGCGCCCGCCGTGGCCGGTGCCTGGGATCTGAAGAAGGATTTCTATCGGCTCGAAGAGAAATCCGGGCAGGTCACGCCACTCGAGGGGCACCTGAAGGTGGGCGATCTCGTTTACGTGAAGCTTTCCTTCCGTCGCAACCCGAAATCGGCCAGATGGTGGGCCTCCACGTATTATCTTTTGAGCGACCTCGTTCCCGCGGGCCTCACCGTCGTGGAAGAGGATAAGCCTTTCGAAGGGGAGCCTTACCGCTTAGATCTCCGTTCGGCAGGTTATAAGATGCGAGATATTCGCTCCGATAAAGTGCGTTGGTACTTCGCCTTCGATCGGGAAGGGATGAACCGCGGCATGCAAGTGGGCTATGTGATGCGAGCGAATTTCGCCGGTGATTTCACGGGCGGGGTCGCGCGCATGGAGGACTTCTACGATGAAACCTTGTACTCCCAGGCTCCTTCTCACCGGATTGGGATCGATGCTGCTATCGATCGTTCCGCGGGCGGGTGACGCGGCCTCCGCCTTGACCCCCGCTTGGTCGGAATGGAATCAGCGGTTCTCGATTTCCGTCGCTGAACCCAAGGTGGACGTGCGCGAAGTGGCCGCCGTGAGCTTGCCCGGAAAGCGGGGGAGGTCGCAAAACGGAAAGATCGAGATTAACGGGGCGCTTTCTCCCGCCGATAAGGTCTCGGCTTTACGGCACGAGGCGGCCCACGCCTATCTTCAAGCTCGTTGTCCCCGGGTAGTGGCCGAGGCTCCGCTTGTATCCGAGGCATTTGCTCTGCACGTGACAGGAGAGGCGGCGCGTTTTACCTATGACGGTTCCGCTTTTCCGTATGCCTCCAGCGCGCGGGATTATCTGGTCCATCTATCGATCGCAAAGCCCGCCGATGATTCCCGTTCGCAAGCGGCCCTGAGCCGCGTGCTGGCGTCATCGGAACAAAGAGCCGGCTGGGAAAGCTACTTCCGTTCGATTCTTGGGAAATGCGGCGAGTCTGCGTTCTCTCTTGCGCACGCCGGTGAGCAGTTTCGCTCGCTCTCGGGGGGCAGTGCCGCGCCCGACGTTCCCATCTCGCTGGATTTTCTTTTAGTAGATGGGCTCTCCAACGAGACATTGGTCAGAGAGGGAAGGCCCGACGAGAAACGTCCCCTCGGCTCGCTACTCAAACCGACCTTTTTCGGCTCCGTTCCCGAGCTCATGGACTCCCGCCCCGCCGAGAACAACGCGCTTTGGGATTGCGGCTCAAGAAGAAAACCTGGCGAGCTCTGGACCTGGCAAAAAGCGCTTTTAAAATCTTGTAATGGTTTCTTTCTCTCCCGGCAGCCTCCTTCGAGCAGCTGGGAGCGCTGGAACGAGTCGATGAAGGCTCTAGATATTTGGCCTTTGCCCCACACCATGGGCGAGCGCATCGGACTCATTCCGACGATAACTCTCAATCTCCCCGAGATCATTCGTCTCTATGCGTGGCTGCAGAAGACGAGCCCCTTCGTCATTGAAACGCTTAAACGAACCGCCGTGGAAGGAACGCTAGCCGGTCTCCCGGACTCCGCGTGGTTCGTACAGCGCGGGATTTCTCTGAAGACCGGGACGGTCAGCGACGTAAGAGGCGTGGTGAGTCAGGCCTGGATTGTGGCCGTTGGTCCTAGAGATGAGGCGGGAAACGCCGCTTACTTCGCCGTGCTGCGAAGCCGCGGCCTGTCGACCCATGAGCTTTTGGGAAAGCTCAAAGAACGATTGAGAGCGTCCTTGAAATATCCGTCGCGCGCCGTGGATGTCCAAGTCCTGGGTTTGCTTCCTTCCGTGACGGTCGCTCTCTCCTGTCGCTCGCGCGTTCCCCTTCTTCAAAGAGAAGAGAACGGCCGCTACAGGATTTTGAAGAGCGGGACGACTTTGTCCTCGAACGATCTCAAGACCGGTGAGAGCTACCGGTGTTTGGGGGATGCCTTACGCATAAAGATGCCTTCGGGGACTCGCGATTATTGGGGTGGTTTGAAGGTCACGGCTCAGCTCCCGGAGAGCGAAAGGGGAGACCTGCCTAAAGATCCCCGCGCCGCGCGCGCGAGGCAGGGCTCGCGCCTGGTATTGACCACCAGCGAGCGGCATTATGTCGTCGATACCATGCTCTCCGAATTTCCCAACGGTCATACCGAGCTTTTACGGGCCCTAGCTCTCGTCGTCCGTCACAATGCGCGGGTCCCTCGCCATGGGGCGCGGCCCCTTTGCGATACCACCCATTGCCAAATTTTTGGGCGAGGAGGCGACGCCCCTCAATCTCAGCGGAGGAAGATCGAGGCCATCGTGGACGATACGGCCCCGTTGTCTTTGAGCGCGGACACGAAGACCTGGCTCCCTTTTCATTTTGGAGGACTCGATGCCTGGTCCACCAAACTAGGGGAGAGCCAGATTCGGGTGGGACTCAACGTGCAGGAACATATCCGGCAAATTCTGAAAACGGATCAAGAGACCGTAGAGCTGGTGTCCGATAGCGGCCGGAAGAAGTTGCCCTGCGAGGTCGTTCGCAATCAACTAAAGCTGCTTTCTTGCCCCGACTCGGTCAGCTCGACCTCCGAGGGCTGGGTTTTTCGGGGCAAAGGGGAAGGGCATGGGCTCGGCTTGGACCTCACTGTGGCCAACGTACGCGCGGGCGCGGGCGAGAGCCATGCCGCCATTCTGGAAAAATCCTATCCGAAGCTTCGTGTGGTGGCGGCGGGAAACTAGTGCGGAGGGTCTAGTCCGATGATCTTTCGTCGGATAAGGTCTGCATTTATCTCTCATCAAGGAGTTTGCTGAAACATGAAGACTTTAAGTTTGAATCTGGCTCTTAGCCTTTTCCTCTCCGCCTCGGCCTTCGCGGCTACCGAAACCTGGGAAGTGGATTCTGCGCACTCGGTCGCTGCTTTCAAGGTTCGTCACATGATGGTCTCTTGGGTGCACGGCCATCTTTCCGGAATGACGGGTACCGTTACTCTGGACGAAAAAGGACCGAAGTCCATGGTCGCCGACATCTCCATCGACGCGAAGACCATCAACACCGACAACGCGAAACGCGACGAGCATCTCCGTAGCCCTGATTTCTTCAATACGGCCGCCAATCCCAGCATCACCTTCAAAACGAAGAAGGTCACCCCGGGCAAGAGCGGCACCTTCAAGCTCTTGGGCGACATGACTATGAACGGAAAGGCTAAGGAAGTGACGTTTGAGGGTAAGGACCTCATGGCGCCCGTAAAGGACATGCAGGGCACCATGAAGCGCGGCTTCTCGGCGACGACGAAAGTGAATCGCAAAGATTTCGGTATTACCTGGAACAAGACGCTCGACGCGGGCGGGATGGCGGTCGGCGAAGACGTCGACGTCACCGTGGATCTCGAATTGAATCAGAAAGCCGCCACGAAGAGCTGAGCTATTTTTTAGGGAGGGTGGGGGAAAATCCCCACCCTCTTTTTTCATGACCGAGAAACTCGTCACCATCGCCCGCTACCCGCACCCCACTCCGGCCCACATGGCGAAGACTTACCTCGAAGCCAGCGGCATTTCCTGTCAGCTCCTGGATGAAGCTTCCTCCGTGAACTGTTGTGGCGGTAAGACCGAGGTTCATCTTAAGGTGGATAAGTCTCAATCCGACCGCGCTCTAGAGCTACTCCGTAAGGGCCGCCACCTGCTTTTCGGCGGTTGAAATCATTGCCCAATTCTTGCGCTTTCCTAGGAACCCCGTTCGGGTCACTCTGGCCCACGATCGCAGCCTCTGGCAGGCGATGATTTCCGAACTCCGCCCGCCCGAATAGGCTCGGCGGGTCTTCCGGCAAATTAAGTGGGCCGACTAAGCAATGGGAACGGTGAGGAGACGGCCTTTTTCGATGCCGGTCACGCGGGAGCGGACGATCTCTTTGCTGAGGCGAAGGGGCGCCTTGGAGAACGTCGGCAGATAATTTTCGGTGTGGCCCATCCAGAGGCCGGGGTACTTCTCGTTCGTTTTTTCAACGAGCACGTCACACTCGCGGCCGATGTGCTTATGTAAGAACGCTTCATGGCGGCCGTCGCTCATGGCGCGAAGGACAGCCGAGCGGCGGGTGATGTCCGAGTCCTTCACCTTGCCCGTCATTTTTTCGGCGCGGGTTTCTTTCCGCACCGAGAACGGAAATACGTGAAGCTTCGTCCAGAAAGAGCGCTCGAGGCAATCGACGGTCTCAAGGAACGCGGCTTCATCTTCGCCGGGGAAACCAACGATGACGTCAACTCCGATGAAGGTATCGGGCGCGTGGGCGCCGATTTTATTGGTGACCGTGACGAACTCTTCCGCCTTGTAAATGCGGCGCATGCCTTCCAGTACGCGGTCGCTGCCGCTTTGCAGGGCGATGTGAAAATGCTGACAAAGGCGCGGCTCGCGGCCCAGCATCTCGATGAGAGAGTCCGGAACCTCGAACGGATCCAAAGTACTCACGCGGATGCGCGGGCCTTTTGGCTTAGCCAAAATTTTACCGAGAAGCTCCATGAGATTTGTGCCGAGATCCCAGCCGTAGTGCGCGAGATGAATCCCGGTGAGAGTCACTTCCTGAAAGCCTTGGGCTTCGGCTTCGTCGATTTGCTTTAGCACCGTTTCGAGCGGAAGGCTGCGGCTACGCCCGCGCGCTTTCGGAATGATGCAAAAGCTACAGGCGAAATTGCAACCGTCTTGAACCTTGATGGATGGCCGCGCATTGCGAGAGCCGGGAAAGCTTTCCGTCAAAAAGCCGTTCGCGGGCAAAACTTGATCGCGCTCTACGGTCTCTTTGTTCCAAGACTGCAGGAAGAAATCGAGAATGCGCTGCTTTTCGGCCGTGCCGACTACGAAATCGATGTGGTTCTCGGCGAGCAGCTCTTCTTTGGCGACTTGCGCGTAACAACCCACCACGCCGATGAGGGCGGCCGGGTTCAGACGCTTGTAACGCAAGGCTTGATAGCGAGCATCGCGATCGGCGGCGCTCGTCACCGTGCAAGAGTTAATGACGTAGGCGTCGGCGAACTGATCTTCCGTCACGACTTCGAGGCCACGTTTGCGCGCTTCGAAGAAAAGCGAATCGGTGTCGACGCTGTTGGCTTTACAGCCGAAGGTCTTGAAGGCGATCTTCATTACGCCACCGGAATGTCTTCGATCCAGCCGCCGCCCAAAACCTGATCGCCTTCGTAGAAGACGAGGGCTTGGCCCGGGGTGATCGCGCGCTGGGGCGTTTCGAACTCGACTTCGATGCGGTTATCTAGAAGTGGATGCAAGCGCACCGGACACTCGGTCGCGCGGTAGCGGATTTTCGCTTCCACCGGACGAGCTTCGTCGAGCCGGGGAGAGACAATCCAATTCAGATCGGAAACCGTGCAGCGCGAGCGCATGAGGTCGGGCTCGCCGCCGATGATGACGTCGTTGGTCTGCTTGTTGAAGCCGACCACATAGAGCGGCTCCTTAGAGTTCACGCCGAGCCCTTTTCTCTGTCCGATAGTGAACTGATGCAGTCCCGTATGTGTACCGAGCTCGTGGCCTTTGGTGTCCAAGATGCGGCCGCCGCCGAGCAGCGCCTTAGGTACCGTCTCCTCGATGAAGTCGGCGTAGTTGCGGCTTTGAACGAAACAAATTTCCTGGCTGTCGGGCTTATTGGCGACCGCGAGGCCCAGCTCTTCGGCGAGCTTTCTCACTTGGGGCTTGGTGAAGCCGCCCAACGGAAAGAGCGTGCGCGCGAGATCTTTTTGTTTCAGCGTGAAAAGGAAATAGCTCTGATCTTTGCCCCGATCGGCGCCGCGGATGAGCTGGTACTCGTCTTTGTCCGGCTCGTAGCGGACGGCGGCGTAGTGGCCCGTCGCCAGATAATCAGCGCCGAGATCCATGGCCCAATCCATCAGGCGGTGGAACTTCACTTTTTCGTTACAGCGCACGCACGGGTTTGGCGTGCGGCCGTTCAGATACTCGTGCACGAAATCGTCGATGACCGCCGCTTTGAACTCCTTCTCCATGTCCGTCACGTAGAAGGGGAAATTGAATTTCTCGGCCACCCGGCGGGCGTCGCTGATGTCGGTGAGCGAGCAGCACGTCCCGAATTTATTCTCGGTGCTCTTGCCGCCGTAATCGTGGAGCTGAAGCGAGATGCCGATGACGTCGTACCCTTGGGTCTTAAGCCACGCGGCCGCGACGGAGCTATCCACTCCGCCACTCATGGCGACGACGATCCTAGCGCCTTTTTTTGGTGCTAAATCCGGCAAACTACCAAGGTCTCCTTGAACAAAAAACCTACGCGTTACGGGCGCGAATTCGAGAAACGTGGTGTATCACGGTGTCGGCGACGGTGTCGATATCTTGGGGCTTGGAAACCCAGCTGAAACTAAAGCGCAGGCACTCTTTCGCTTCGACCTCGTTCAAGCCCATCTCGGTCAGAACGTGACTGGGGGTCAAAGACCCCGAAGAACAGGCCGAGCCGGCCGAAACGCAAATCCCATCGAGGTCCAGGGCGCCGAGGAGGAGTTCGCCACGCACGCCTTCGGTGCGGAGATTCGAGGTCGTGGGGACCCGTTTCAGGCTAGACCCTTGAAAATGCACGTTCTTCAGCGCGCCTTTGAGCTTTGCCTCGAACGCGTTGCGGGTCTTTTCTACCGTAGCGAGAGTCTCCTCCGAGGGAAGGTCCTTACAGGCCCCCGCGAATCCCGCGATGCCGACCATGTTTTGGGTGCCGCCCCGGCGCTTTAATTCCTGGCTACCGCCGAAATGGGTGCAAACGAGCTTGTGTCCGCCGCGCACGATGAGGGCGCCAACCCCTTTGGGGCCGCCCACTTTATGGGCTGAAATCGAGATCAAGTCCGCCATGTTCCAGAGGGAAGCCGGCGTTTTGCCGAACGCCTGGACGGCGTCCGTATGCAAAATCACTTTGTGGGCCTTACAAATCCGGGAAATGTCGGCGACGGGGAAAATCACGCCGGTTTCGTTGTTTGCGGCCATGAGGGAAACGAGGTGAGGCTTGAACTCGGAAAGGAGCTTATCGAGGCCCTCGAGATCCAAGGAACCATCCCGCTTAGCCTTGATACGCTTGAGCTCGCCACCCGTCTGAACCAGGAAATCGCAGGCGCCGCGGACGGAAGCGTGCTCCAACCCAGAGCTGACCATGCGGAAATCTTTGCCTAAATAGCGGCTTCCCAGCAGGCAAATCGTATTGGACTCGGCCCCGCCGGAAGTGAAAACCACTTCTTCGGGAAGGACGTCCGTCGTCTCCGCCACTTGGCGGCGGCACTCTTCGAGAAGCTGAGTCGCGGCCCGGCCGAGCTGATGCGCCGAGGAGGGGTTACCCCAAATCTCGAAGGCTTTCATCATGTTAGTCTTCGCGCCGGAACAGAGCGGCGTCGTGGCGTTGTAATCGGCGTAGATATTGTGGGGCATATGGGCGGTTACCTTAGCGCAATTTTCGGAGCGTTGCGAGGCCTCCGAAGCTTTCGTTTTTTTAGCCATTTCGCCTCCCAAGAGGGGTCAGCCGCCATTTGGTACCA
>JAYUGC010000199.1:0-19924 GCA_043767805.1 Pseudomonadota bacterium
AGATATATCGGAAGCCACCCTAATTACTACAATGTCATCGAAGAGTTTCGAGAGGGATTTTTCGCCAGACTGAAGCTCGAGGGCGTACAGGCTTTAGAGAAATTGCCCGAGGAGATTCGAGATACGTTTACTCAGTGGATGGTGTTTAAGCCGAAGGAGCTGGCGCGGCTTCCGGGCGCCAACCCCGTCATTTGGCAGCGGACGTTTCGTAATCTCCAAGCGCGGGCGATTTTAACGAGCCTTGCGGGGAAAACCCCTGTCGCGACTCAGGAAGCCCGGAATTTTGGCGTTCAAGTCAGAAATACCGTTCTCTTATCCGGAGTCGCGGTCATGCCCTTCTCGCCGCTCCTCGCGGGAGTCGCCAAAGGCGCGGGAGTAGCGCTTGAAGGCGGGTCGAAATTCATGAAGTACTTGCCTACGCCGAAGCGATTAAGCCTCGTGAAGCTTCGTCGTCTCATCGGAAACGATCTAAATGATTTTCCCAAAGACATTCAGGAATCGGTCACCGCTCTGTATGAGGAAGACCCGCAAGTACGCCGAGTCTTCCGCGCCGACCCATCGCTCACCGAATCCTGTGAAGTCGCGCTCGGCGCCGTCTCCGGCCGCTGATTCTCTTAAAAGGTAGGTCGCTAGATTGTCCTTTTAAGATTACTGGGTGACGATGTTTTCCCAGCAGCTGCGGCGGTCTTTGATCACGCCGTCGGTGTCGTGGAGATCGCGGTCGGTGAAGCCGAGGGTGACGTGCGGATAAAAGTAGCGCGGGCTGAAAGCCTTAGGGCTTCCGCCCCGGCGGGCGAAGACTTGAGCGATGTCCTCGCGAAGGGCGACGAGGCCAGGCGCGCTCACCACCGCGAAGTAGGTATAAGCTTCTTTGCCTTCGATTAAAGCTCTGCCCCGGCCCACGCAAACCACGGAGTAGGGCGTCGTTTGAATGCGGCGTCTCGCGGCAAGAATATTGATGTCGTTAATGGAGATCTTGGCGCGAAGGGCGTTGTCATACTCCACCGGACTGACGGTGGTGATATGAGCCTCACCTCGCTGCTTGAGCTTAACGCCCAGGCGCTGCTCCACTTGTTCCCGAAGCGCGTTGAACGGCTCGAACCGCAGATTCATCGCGAGATAGTTACTCATCGGGGCCGAGCCAATGTGGGGAAGGAAAGGAACCGCGTGGTTATCGAAGGCCGCTTTGGAAAGCGTGAACGGGGCCGCGAAAGCGGACGCCGAAACGACCAGAAGCAGAAATAGGGTTTTCATTACGCCCGCCAGAGTTTTTCTTGTTCGAGAACGTCAAACGCATCCGTCAGAATGGCGACGATGTTGTCGACCGTGCCTTCATCGAGGGTCATGGCCGGCTGAATGCGGAAGCTCGGCGCATAGGCCATGGTCAAAAGACCGCGGTTCAAGCATTCGAAGAAGAGCCGTTTGCAAGCTTCCTTCGAGATGGGCTCCCTCAAAGTCTTGTCCTTCACCATGTCGATGGAGAGGAAAAGCCCGCGTCCGCGCACGTCTCCCACGAAGCTATAGCGCTCGACGAAGGGCTTTAATTTAGCGAGGAAGTACTCGCCGACTTTGCGGGAATTCTCGACGAGGTTTTCTTCGTCGATGATTTTCAAAGCCGCCGCCGCCGCCGCCGCCGCAAGCGGATTGCCGCCGTAGCTCGAAGACGAGCCCGAAGGATCGCCCCAGGGTTTGGCTTGAGAAATCTCGTCGGTCGTCATGATTGCGGCCAGCGGAAATCCGCCGCCGAACTGCTTACCCAAAGTCACGATGTCGGCTTGCACGCCTGAGTGATGCCCGCCCCAGGCTTTGCCGGTGCGGCCGAAGCCCGTAATCATCTCGTCCACGATGAGAAGCGCGCCAAACTCTTTGGCGAGGTTTTTTACCGCGGGAAGGAAATCGTCCGGCGGGATGACGTTGCCGTTTGTCCCCTGCATGGGCTCGATGATGAAGGCGGCGATGTCGCCGGTGGAATTATTTTTCAGCTGCTCGCGCGCAAAGCTGATGCAGTCCGCGGTCAAATTCTTGGAAGTGAGGCCGGGCGGGCAGCGGTACGGATTCGCGTAGGGTACCGTGTGATTTCCCGAGACCATGGGACCAAGGTGCTTTTTCCAGGTGGAGCCCATGAGAGCCAAAGCACCCATGGTCTTTCCGTGAAAGCCGCCCCAGAAGCTCACGAACTCGTGTCTTCCGGTATGGCACTTGGCGAGACGAAGCGCGGATTCCACCGCTTCCGCGCCGCTCGAATAAAGCTGAACGCGGTGAACACCGGGCGCGGGCGGTTTTTCCGCGAGACGCTCGAAAAGCTCGACGCGGGCTTCGGACGTGAAGCTGCCGACGCTGGCTTTGGCGACCTGTTCGGAAATCGCCTTAATGAAGGTCGGGTGACTATGCCCCAAGCCGTTCACACCGATGCCGCCGATAATATCGAGAAAGACGTTTCCGTCGACGTCGGTGACGGTGTTTCCTTCCGCGTGCTGCACCACGATCCCCGCCATGAGGGCGAGATTCTGAAGCCCGGGGGCGAGATGCTTGTCCTCGCGGGCTCGGAGCGCCTGGCTTTTCGGGCCCGGGACGGCGGTCTTAATCGAGGCCTTCTGACGGATAGGCTGCGGCATGGTCACTCCTTAGCGAGATAACGAAGCCTTATATCCCCAAAAACCGCCATGATCTAGCCCGAAGCCACCCTATTGCCATCCTGGAAAAGCCCAAATAGCTTGGCGGAAATGAATTTAGAGAACATCAAGAGCCTAGAGGGAAGTGCCATCGTTTACTGCGAAGGGGCATTTGGCACCACCACCGGCAAGACGGCCCATGGCCTCGTGCGGGGAACCCGCAGATACCGGGTGCTTTCCGTGGTGGATTCCACAAAGGCCGGTCGCGACGCCGGCCAAGTGCTGGACCGCCGGGAGAAGGGCATTCCGGTGCATGCGAGTCTCTCGCAGGCTTTCGGCGCCGCCCAGCAGACCGGCTTAAATCCCACGCACTTTGTGGTGGGACTTGCGCCCGATGGCGGCCGTTTGGCTCCCCGGGATCGCGCGGCGGTTAAGGAAGCGCTGACGCTCGGCCTCAACGTGGACTCTGGTCTTCACGATTTTCTTTCGGACGACCCGGAGCTCGCCGAAATCGCGGCCGCCAAGGGATTGAAGATTCGAGACGTCCGTAAGACCCCGTCTCGGGACAAGCTCCATTCCTTCACCGGAAAAATCGATCAAGTGGGCTCGCTCCGGGTTGCGGTGCTCGGCACGGACTCGGCTATCGGCAAGCGCACCACGGCGAAAGTATTGGTCGACGGGCTCAATGCTTGCGGGACTCGCGCGGAAATGATCGGCACCGGACAGACGGCTTGGATGCAGGGCTTTCAGTACGGCATCGTGCTCGATTCGCTCATTAACGATTTCGTCGCGGGCGAGCTCGAGAACGCGGTCCTTGATGCGTGGGAAAACGAGCGCCCCGAAGTGTTGGTGGTGGAGGGGCAGGGGAGCCTCATGAATCCCGCTTATCCGGGCGGCCTCGAGATTCTCGCGGCGACCCGGCCTCACGGCATCATTTTACAGCACGCGCCGTCCCGCAAAGAGTACGACGGCTTTCCTGGATTTCCGCTCCACCCGCTTAAACTTCAGATCCAGGCGCTGGAGCTCATCTCCGGTGTTCCGGTAGTCGCCATCACTTTGAATCACGAAGGGCTCACGCCGGAGGAAACCGCCGTGGAAGCCGAGCGCTGTGAAAAAGAGATCGGGCTTCCCGTCATGGATGTCCTACTTCAGGGCAACGACAAGCTTCTCTCTGTCGTCAAACGGCTCAGCGAAAAGCTGCGGAGCGAGCGGTGAAGATTAAGAGCATCGAGTACTGGACGGTCTCGATGCCCATGGAAGAGCCTTACGCCATTGCGTACGATCACGCCGACACGGCGACGAACGTTTTCCTTCGCCTAGAGACGGACTCGGGGTTGAACGGCTTTGGCTGCGCGGCTCCCGAAAAGACCATTACGGGAGAAACGCCTGAGGGAACGCTTCAGGCTTTTCGGGACGTGATTAGCCCCGCGCTGCGCGGTCACGATCCTTTTCGTCAGCAACAAGTTTTGAGCGCACTCGCGACGCCGCTCGAAGCCGCGTCGTCGGCGCTCGCCGCGCTCGATATGGCGCTCTTCGATTTGCTCGGCAAACAAGCCGAGCTCCCGCTGTGGAAACTATTGGGTGGCTTTCGCGAGAGGATCGCCACCAGCATCACCATCGGCATTCTTCCCGAAGCGGAAACCGTGGAGCGCGCGAAGGCGAGAGTGAAAGAAGGTTTCCTCGCTCTGAAGTTAAAGGGCGGTCTCGACTGGCAAACCGACGCCGCTCGCGTTCGAAAAGTGCGGGAAGCGGTGGGTTCCCAAATAGGGCTCTATTTCGACGGTAATCAAGGCTTCACGTCGCAAACGACTCTGCAGTTTGCCGAGGAGACCAAGGGTTGCCGCCTCACCTTCATCGAGCAGCCGACGCCCGCCAGCGATGCGATGGCTTTTTCCGAAATGGGAGTCGCGTGTCCGACGCCCCTGATGGCGGATGAGTCGGTGATGAGCTTTCGGGACGCGTTGGGGCTTCTGGATAGCGGCGTGAAATGTTTCAACGTGAAACTCATGAAAATGGGCGGCATCTGCTCGGCTCAGCCGATAGTCGAGCTCGCGAAATATTCTGGCCTCCAGGTGATGGTGGGCTGCATGGACGAGTCGGCGCTCGGCATCGCGGCGGGCCTGCACTTCGCGCTCTCCTCTCCCGGCGTGACTCACGCCGATCTCGATGGCCACATTGGGCTCAAGAACGATCCGGCGGCGGGCGCCGTTCTCTTTAAGGACGGCTATCTCCTTCCCAAAGACGCCCCGGGTTTAGGTCTCGATCGGTTATGAAATTTTTTATTCTGCTTTGGGCCCTTTCGGCGCAAGCGGCGCCCGATTACGCCATCCGGAACGTGACTCTTTACGACGGTACGGGAGGCGCGCCTTCGCAAGGTGATATCGCCATCACGGGCGATCGCATCACGACGGTCGGCAAAGTGGAAGGTAAGGCCACGCGCGAGCTCGACGGTACGGGACTGGTGCTCGCGCCCGGCTTCATCGATCTCCATACGCATAGTGACACCGCTGAAAAGGGAAACGCGGTGGTGCTTTTGGAAAAGGCGACCAGATCCAATCTCAATTACCTGCTTCAAGGGGTCACGACTGTCGTCACTGGAAACTGCGGCGACGGAGAAGTCGACGCACGGGGATTTCTCAAAAAACTCGAGACGGGGAAGGTGGGTACTAACGTCGCGCACCTCATTCCGCACAATGCCATCCGCGAATTGGTGATGGGCAACGTGAACCGCGCTCCGAGCGACGCCGAGTTGTCCCGCATGAAGGCTTTGGTCGACACCGGTATGCAAGGCGGGGCTTGGGGTTTATCGACGGGGCTTTACTACAATCCGGGAACCTACGCGAAAATCGACGAAGTGGCGGCGCTCGCGAAAGTGGCCGCCCTTCGAGGGGGCATTTACACGAGCCACATCCGAAACGAAGGACCAGAGCTTCTGGAATCCATCGAAGAAGCGATTACGATAGGTCGGCTCGCGAAAATCCCCGTACACATTTCTCATATCAAGGCCGACATTCCTTCCGCGTGGCCGAAGATCCCGAAAGCCATCGCGCTCATCGAAGCCGCGCGCGGCGAGGGACAGAAGGTGACGGCCGATCAGTACCCGTATGTGGCGGCGAGTACGTCGCTTTCGGCCGAAGTGGTTCCGAATCGTTTTCGCGAAGGCACGCAGAGCGAAATGACTGCTCGCCTTTCCTCTCCGGAAGCCCGGCATAGCATTGCCGCCTTGATCAAGGTCTACGGCGAGGGCAAATCGCTTTTTCTCGCTGTCTATCCGCCCAAGCCCGAGTGGCAGGGGAAACATCTCGCCGAAATCGCTGAAGACTCGAAGAGAAATACGGTGGATGTCGTCCTCGACATCGAAGCGCACGGGGGAGCCAAAGTCGTAAACTTCTGCATGAGCGAAGCCAACGTGAAGGAGCTCATGCGGCTTCCTTTTGTCGCGACCGCAAGCGATGGCCGCGCTTCGGTACCGTCCAACACAGTGCCTCACCCGCGTAACTACGGCACGTTCCCCAGAAAGCTCGTTAAGTACGCGATGAGTGAGAAGACGCTTTCCGTGGAACAAGCCATTCGCAGCATGACCGGGCTTCCCGCCGATATCTTGCAACTTCCCGAGCGCGGTTATTTGATGCCGGGGTATTTCGCTGATTTGGTCGTCTACGATCCAAAGCGTCTGAAAGACACGGCGACTTTCGAAAAGCCGCATCAGTACGCGGCCGGCGTGAAGTACCTCTTCGTGAATGGGCGGCTTGCCATAGACAAGGGTCGTTACACCGGCGCTCTCGCGGGCAAAGCTCTGCGCCACGTAAAAAGTGAAATCAAAGCGGAGTAGGAATTAGCGAGGGACCGGAAGCGGGCTCTCGGCTTCGCGCGCTTCGGCTTCGGCGATCTCTTGGAGCCTGCGATCGCGGGCGATCGTATAGAGGCGCTCGATGGCCGAGATGTTCGCGAGTATGGCGATGAAACCCAAGGCGGCGACCATGGGCACGCCCACCCGGACCGGGAAATCAAAGTAGCTGTCCCAGACCATGGGCAGCGCGGAAAGAGCGGCGCCCAAGATGAGATAGAACGCCCTTTCCGGCCGGCGCATGATGCCCGGAGGCGGCTTCATGTGCATGGCTTCCGCTTTCGCGGTCGAGTAGCTCACCATGAAAGAGCCCATGAGGGCGAAAAGGGCGATGACCTGGAGATAAGCGATCTCGCGGTAATAAACGACCAGGCCGCTCAGGTAGAAAAATTCCGTATAGCGGTCGATGGCGGCATCGAGGATTTCCCCCGCGTCGGAAGAGACTCCCGTGAGGCGGGCGACCAT
The DNA here is from genome assembly GCA_043767805.1 of Pseudomonadota bacterium. Lineage (GTDB taxonomy): Bacteria > Bdellovibrionota > FAC87 > UBA2466 > UBA2466 > CAZZHG01. Next base: position 6,925 of record JAYUGC010000199.1, read on the forward strand.
TCCATCCAAGGTGTCGAAAAAAGCTGAGAAAGTGGCGCAAACCGCGGCTGAGCCAAATTGTCCGTAGGCCAGAAACACGCCCGCGATGCCGCCCAAAACCAAGGACGCCCAGGAAATCATATTGGGCGTGATACGCATCGTGACCAGGAAACGGCCGATGGGCTGGAGGCTCCAGTAAGCCATTTCCATCATGCCCTTGCCCAAAAGTAGGCTTCCACCCTGGCGATCGACGCGGTCGTACTTCGCTCGTCCGCGGACGAGGGCGCGCAAGAGGTAGGCGACGCAAACTGCGCCCGCCAAACCTATTAGACCCATTGCGTTGAAAGCGTCGTAATTCATTCGATCGATCTTACCAGCGTCTTATTGGAGTTTTCGCAAAAAAGCAATCTAAGCCGCCCACTTAACCTGATGAGCGGACTGAGCATTATGCGCGTTATCTAGACCGGCGCTTCCGTGGAAAGAGGGAGCTCTCGGCACGCTTCCGCCGCGGAATGGTAAGCCTGGTTAATGAGCTGTACGCAGAGGTATGACTCCCGGGCTTCTTTACTGACGAAATCATTCTTTCGAATGGCTTCGAGGAACTGTTCGAACAAGGAATTGAACCAAGTGACATGGCTCGCATCCATCCAGTTGGACGAGATCGACCGCTTCTCGGTCTGCCAGGTTACGGCGCCCTGTGCTACGTCGGGACCGTCCGTGGCTACCATGCGGGAGATTTCCATCTCATCGTCTTGGACCGTGATGGCGCCGGTCTCACCCTGAATAGTATAAATGACTTTTCGCACCCCCGCAGTCCACGTCAGGTGGACGTTGGCCGTGCCTTCAGGGAAGGTCAGCACCGCCGAAAAGTTATCTTCGGTGTCGTACTTACCGTGGGAGAGGTTACTCATCTTCGCGGTAATGGAAGTCGGGTAACTGTTGAGCCAGTCGAAGGTCAGGTAAAACGTATGGCTGCCGTGATCCATGGCGATGCCGCCGCCGCTGAAGCGCTTTTCCCGGCGCCAGTCCGTCTTCCATTCGGTGACGCCCTTCGCGTGGGTGTTCCTAAACGTATTTAAGGTGAGCGAGCGGACCCGGCCGATGCTCCCCGAGTCGATGACCGAGCGGATGGCTTTGACGACCGGCGCGTGCTTGTAATTGTGAACGGGGAAAAGCACCCGGCGGGCTTGCTTGGCCTTCGCGAGCAAGGCTTTGGCTTCCTCGACGGTGCAGGTGAGGGGCTTTTCGCACAAAACGTGTAAACCGCGATCCATCGCGGCAAGCGCGATTTCGGCGTGGTAGGCCGGCGGGGTGGCGATATCGACGAAATCGAGGTTCTCGGCTTCCTGTTCGAGGAGGATTTCGTGGTCGGTATAGACCCGCACGTTCGGCAGCGCGTGAGGCACGAGGTGCCGGCGGGCTTCACAGATGTCGGCGACCGCCACGATTTCGACGTCTTTCCTTTGCAGATAAGCGGGCACGTGCCCCTTGGAAAGAATGAAACCGTAACCGATTAAAGCTCCTCTTAAAGGACGCTGGGTAGACATGGGACCTCCAGGACTGCGGCGATAATCCTACTTTTCGCCGTCATTGCCAATAGCCCGAGGACTCCTCGGGTTTCTGCGTAGCCGTCTTCAAGCGCTCCAGCTGATGCGAGAGATGCTCGATTTGCTGCTGCCAATATTTTTCCGTACCGAAATGGGGGAAAGCCGCCTGGAACGCGCCGTCCTCGCGGCGGCGGGCGATCCAGGTGGAAAAGTAAATCATGCGCAAAGCGCGGAGCGGCTCGATGAGCTTCACGGTGGTCTCGTCGAATTCGCGGATTTCCATGTAGGAATCGATGAGGACGTCCCGGTTCTTCATGGCGATGTCATCGTCCCCGCCGATGAGCATCCAGAAATCCTGGACGGGAGGCGCGTAGAGCATGTCGTCGAAATCGATGAAGTACGGATTGTCGTGCTGCCAGAGAACGTTGCCCGCATGGCAGTCGCCGTGAGTGAGCACGTACTCTTTGCCTTCGAACATCGGCTCGACTAGCCGGCAGATGTCGTTGACGTACTTTTGATAAATCGCGGAAAGGCCCGGCGCGAGCAGGTTTTCTTTCAGAAGGTACTCAAGGCAGTCGCGGCCGTAGGTTTTCGTATCGAGCCGCCAGCGAGAGACTTTTTTAAATTCCGCGCCGACGTTGTGAATGCGCGCGAGGAAACGGCCGAGGCGTTTTAATTGTTCGCCGTTGAGCTCGGGCTCGAGACGTCCCGGTTTTTTCGGAAATAGCGTGTAGAGAAGGGTGCCGCCTTCGACATTCATTTCGAGAAGCGTTTTTCCGTCGGCATTGGCCATGGGACAGACCACGGGGACTTCGGCCTTCTCGCAAGCTTTCAGAAAATCGTGCTCGGCTTGGATGGTGTCTTTGTCCCAGCGGCCCGGGCGATAGAACTTGATGATCCGGTTGGGCTCGTCTTCCATCTCGATGTCGTAAACGCGGTTCTCCATGGCGTTTAGCGCAAGGAACCGGCCCGTGCAGCGGCCACCGATTTTTTCAGCGGCCTCGAAGATCACTTCGGGCAGTAGATGGGCGAAATTATTGAGCACGTGCCGACACTAGGACACGTTCGCGGGGAAGGGAAGAGGCAGCTTACTTGACGTCGGCGAGCGGGAAAGAGGTCGGTTCACACTTGATGTCGTTCTTAAAGCGCTCGAACTCGAGGCCGCGGCCGCAGGCCATCTCGTAAATATCGGTACCCGCGACGCAAGGGTTACCCGCATCGAGAGAAAGGGGGCGAATCTTAGTTTTGCCGCCGTCGACCGTGTCAGCGTGACAGGTCGTCAGAGTCTGCGGGCATTTCACGAAATCGATCGCCGGGATGCCGGCCAGGCACTTCTTGAAGGCTTCTTCGCCAGGAAACTCAGGGTTTTCGCGCGGGTTTTCCCGGGCGAAAGGACCGGGCTCCTTCGTGGGCTTGGGCACCACAGGAGTCGCGTCCGGCGGGGTCAGGGAATAAACCGGTTTAGGCTGAATCGATTGTCTGGGCGGGACCGCCGAGCGGCCGACCTGACAGGCGTTCAAAGCATCGGTCAGGGCCTTTGAAGTCGGGGCCGTGAGGGAGCGTACGCCCGAGGAGCTAGTTCCTCCGGAATGTTGGCCGTACTCGGCCCAGGCTGGGAGGCTGGCTCCCACTAACGCTATAAAGGTAAAAATCATTCGCATACGCACCACCACGAGAGGTTCCATGTGCAAGCGAAAGACCAGGGGAGTCCAGGCTGGGGAGCCTAAAAATGGGCGTCACTTTGCTCGGTATTCCATTGGAATATGACGGCTTTGCCGGGCGGGAGTTCGGTCGGGCCGGTAACTGGTCACTGGTTGCTAGTACGAGGAAATCTATTAGACCTTCCCCTTCTGCTCGCCTCGTTAGCGATGGGTCCGTGAGGCCAAGATCAAAATAGCCTACCTCGTAAGTACCAGCCACTAGCAACCAGTGACCGGCCCTTCTTGGTTTTGGACTGCGGAATATGGTACACAACCGGTCCTAAATGCTCGACTCCCCTCAAAAACTTAGCCCGCAGGCCTGGCAGAAAAAATATGCCCTGCCGCCGCTGCCGATGAATCGGGCGGAAATGGAAGCGCGGGGCTGGTCCGAGGTCGACATCGTTTTCGTCACGGGCGATGCGTACGTCGATCATCCGAGCTTCGCGATGGCGCTGCTCGGGCGCGTTTTGGAAGCCGGCGGATATAAAGTCGCGATCTTGAGTCAGCCTGATTGGCGATCGGCCGGGCCTTGGCGGCAGTTCGGCCGTCCGCGCCTGTTCTTCGGTGTCAGTGCCGGGAACATGGACTCGATGATCAACCACTACACGGCGAATAAGAAAGTCCGTAACGACGACGCTTATTCTCCGGGCGGACAAATTGGTTTGCGCCCCGATCGCGCGACGTTGCCTTACTGTCAGCGCGCGCGCGAAGCGTTTCCCGGCGTGCCCGTCATCGCTGGCGGCGTGGAAGCTTCGCTTCGTCGTATGGCGCACTACGATTACTGGAGCGACACGGTAAAGCGCTCCATCCTTCTCGATGCCAAAGCCGATCTCGTGGCGTACGGCATGGGCGAGAAAAATATTTTGGAAATCGCGCGTCGTTTGGCCGATGGCCAGCCGGTTTCCGCGCTCCGTGATTTGCGCGGCGTCGCTTACGCTTTAGGCGGAGGCGAGACATTGCCGGAGACCGTACCGGAGGCTTTGCGCCCTTTGAGTCTTGCGCAGAGAGATAACGCGGGCACGGGGTACGTGAATCTTCCGACTTACGAAGAGGTCGTCGCCGATAAGATGGCCTTCGCGGAAGCGACCCGTCTCATTCACACGCACACGAATCCCTTTAACGCCGCCGTTCTCGTGCAGGCCCACGCTAATCGTTTAGTCGTCGTAAATCCGCCGGATCTTCCGCTGACGCAGCCCGATCTCGATCGCATCTACGATTTGCCGTTCACTCGCCGCCCGCATCCGTCTTACCAGGAGAAGATTCCGGCGCACGAGATGATCAAGGACTCGGTCACCATCATGCGCGGCTGCTTCGGCGGTTGTACGTTTTGTTCCATTACGACGCATCAAGGGCGCACCATTCAATCGCGCTCTCAGGCTTCCATCTTGAAGGAAGTGAGCAAGCTCGCCGCCGATCCTGAATTCAAAGGCGTGCTTAGTGACGTCGGCGGTCCCACGGCGAACATGTATCAGATGCGCTGTACGAAGCCCGAGATTGAGGCCAAGTGCCGCCGTCTCTCTTGCGTGCACCCCACGGTTTGTAAGTTACTGGGCACCGATCACGGTCCGCTCGTTTCTCTCCTTAAGAAGACTCGCACCGAGCCCGGCGTGCGCAAGGTCTTCGTCGCGAGCGGCGTGCGCATGGATCTCGCGCAGAAATCGCCCGAGTACATGAACGAGATGGCCGAGCATCACGTGGGCGGTCATCTGAAGGTCGCGCCCGAGCACACTAGCCCCGAAGTGCTCTCTCATATGAAGAAGCCGGGCATCGAGGATTTCCAAGGCTTCGCGAAAGAATTTAAAAAAGCGTCCGAGCGGGGCGGAAAGCCCAAGCAGTATCTCGTGCCCTACTTCATCGCGAGCCATCCGGGCTCGGACATCAACGCGATGATCGATCTCGCGCTCTTTTTGAAGCGGAACGGCTACAAGCCGGACCAAGTTCAGGATTTCATCCCGGCGCCTTTTGATATCGCGACCTGCATGTACCACACGGGCGTCGATCCCATGACGAAGCAGCCCGTGCGGGTTGCGAAGGGTCTTCGCGAGCGCAAGATGCAGCGGGCGCTCATGCAATTCTTCAAGCCCGAGAACTACTTCGAAGTACGTAAAGCCCTCGAAGAGGCAGGCCGCCAGGACCTCATCGGCAGCGGCTGTGACGCCCTGATCCCGGCCAATGCCCCGTTTGAGGCCATCGTGGCCCGCCGGGAAAAGAGCGAGCGCCGTTTCCGCGGCGAGTATGTACACACCATTCCCAAGCCGAAAGGCTCGGGCTACCGTCCCGGACGCACCTCGGCAAACCGCCGCGAGCGCCGTTCCGACTCAACGCTTTAGTTCCTAAAGTTCGCTACCGATAAGCCAGTGGGAGCATTCTAAATACCCGTGCCGCAATGAGCGGCCTGTCTTGAGGTGGCCCTGTGAAACGTTACGACGTCCTTTTCGTTCTGAGTCTTTTAACCTTCCTCGGTATGGCTGGAAAAGCCGTCGCGGGCGAGGCGGCCGTCGCCTCGGAGGAGAATCCGTTCGGGTTCTACCTCGATAAAGCTCAGAGCCGTTACTTCTTCGACGGCAAGAAAACCTTCACGGTGGATCGAGGCACGCTAGACCGCAACAAAGCGAAGGTCGAAGTGAGCATCGACGATGAGCCCTTCGTGGGGTTCAACGGGCCGGTGGACTTCCGGCAAGAAGGCCGCCACACCCTCAAATACCGGGTGGTGAACGTTTTCAATCAGGTTCTCCTCCAAAAGGAGTTCAACTTTTACTTGGATACCAGCGCTCCGGAATCGACGGTGGAAAAACCGGCGTATGTCCGCGAAATGGGCGGAGTGAGCTACCTCTCGGACCCGAAGGGAGTGTTCATCACCTCTTACGACGGTCTCTCCGGCATCCGTGGCGTCGAGATCAGCCTCGACCAGAAGAATTTCACCCTCTATAGCCCCGGCCAAAACTTCTTGGAGCCCGGCAAGCACACCGTTTACTTCCGCGCGACCGACAACGTCGGTAACGTCGAATCGATGAAGTCTTTCAACTACGTCCTCTCCGCCCAAGCGCCCGTGACCGCTTTGAAGGTCGACCCGGCGGCGGTGGAGCAGAACGGCGAAACCTACATCGGCGTCAGCTCGCAGCTTTCCTTCATCTGGGACAACCCGATGGTTCCCATCCGTGAAGTCGCGGTCAGTGTCGATGGCGATCGCTTCATTTACAGCAAGCCCTTCCGCGTGGGAACGCCGGGCCGTCACGTCCTGAAGTTTTTCGCGGTGGACTACGCCGGCAACACGGAACGGGAACAGACTTTCCGTTTCGTCACCGACGATGGTGCCCCAAAAACGGTGGCCTCCGTTCAGGGCCGGGTCGTCGACTACGGCAACGTGAAGTTCGTCGGCGCGGATTTCCGCTTGGCACTCGCTTCCGCCGACGACGGCAGCGGCTTGGGTAGCATTCAGTATCGCCTGGACGACGCTTCGGACAAATGGATGGTCTATACGGACGCCGTGAAGCTCGATCGCGACGGTCCCCACAACATCTGGTTCCGTAGCGTCGACAAAGTCGGCAACAAGGAAGAAGTACAGCGCATCTCGGTCATCGCTGATATGACTGCCCCGCACTCGACCATGACCCCCGGGGTTGCGTTCACCAAGATTGAAGGCAAGGTCTACTCGACCTTCCCTAACGTCCTGATGTTCAAAGGCGAGGACAATCTCGGTGGCATGGACGGCGTGTACGTCAGCATCAATGACGGCCAGGCGCAGCTAGCTACCACGGGCATCCCTCTCGAAGACGCGGCCGAGAACAAAGTCGTTTACCGCGCCATCGACAGACTGGGTAACGAAGAAGAGCCTCATACGGTCGTCATTCACATGGCGAAACCGGAAGTGAACGTGAAGCTCATTTCGCACACCAAGTCGGAAGAAGAGATGAGCCGGTCCCAGGAAATCGCGGTTACGGACTCGGCCAATGTCCCCGAGCGCGCGACCAAGAAATCCCCCAAGAAACGCTCTCTCGCGAGCGACAAGAAAAAGGCAAAGTAATGTCGATCGTCTTAAAAACTGCCGCCCCTGGCCTTCCGCAGCACGAGAGCCCGTTCATCACCGCGTTCATCCTGGCGACGGTGGATACGCTTTCGTTGCAGTGCCAGACGAAAGTGTCCGCGGGGGATCCGATCTCAAAGGAAGCGTTCGAAGAGTCGGGCGCCGAAGTCATCGTCATCGGCGGTATCGTCGGTAAAGGAATCGACTGCTCGGTGGCCTTCTCCTTCCCCGAAGTGACGTGCTGTCATTTGGTGGGGAGCATGCTTCAGCGCAAGGTGACCTTGGGCGCGGATCAGGTCATGTCGGCGGCTTCCGAGCTCGTACGCATGGTCGGCTTTCAGGCAAAGAAGTTACTCAACGAGCGCGGCTATAAAGTGGAAGCGGTTTTCCCACGCATCGTCGTCGAGGGCCGCACGGTTCAGATCTGGGCGGATAAGGTTCGAGACGGCATCGTGATTCCTTTTGCAACGCCCCGGCACGATCGTTTTTATCTGGAAATTCTCTAGCCATGTTCCCAAAGAAGACGCGCATTTTAGTCGCCGACGACGCTGAGATCATCCGCCAGGTGATCGAGCAGTATTTCTCCGAGCTCGGGTATGACAACGTGGAAGTGGTCGAGGACGGGGAAAAAGCTTTGGAGCGGTTGCGCCAGGCCGAAAAGGACGGCAACCCGTACGAGCTCATTCTTTCCGATTTCACGATGCCCCGCATGGACGGCTTTTCTCTCTTGAAGCACGTGCGCGGTAATCCTGCTTTCCGTGAAGTGCCTTTCATTCTGCTCAGCGCCGAATCCGATCGCGAGCGCGTGATGGAAGCCATCGCCCTCGGCGTCAGTCAGTTCGTCGTCAAACCCTTCAACTTCGCGACTTTCACCGAAGCTCTGAAGACGGCCTACCACCGTAAGTAACTAGAGCAGTACGGAGAAAACCGTCAGGAACTGATCCGTTCCCTCGACGAGTCTCGCTGTCGCGGTACTGGAGGTGCCGCGCAATTCCCGGCGGATATACTGTAAGCCAAGAGAGTACTGCGGAGCCAGCGCGTAGGTCGCCGAAAGTCGGTAGCGCACGAAGCGAGGCGAATCGAGATCCGTCGCCGTCGCGCCCGCCGCAGTGGTAACGGTGCTGGTGGTGCTTCCGCCAAAAGAAAACGCCGCGTCCGCATTCAGAGAAATGTGCGTGAAGACCTTCGGCTTAACTTCCAGTCCGGCCGTGAAGTACGGCGCAGAGGCTTTGATTTTGGATTCCGTGGCGGAAGTCGTAATGGCCGGATTGGTCTGACTGACGGAAAGAATACCGTATCCCGGGCCGCCTCGAAAATTCCAGACGTCTCCGAAATACTCCAGGGGATAGCGTCCCAGGAGCTCGAGGGCGACTCCGTTCTGGGAAATTTTTCGGCTACGATTGTCGATTACGCCAGAGACGTTGTCGACGACAGGAGCCGTCGCCGTGGTTCCGGTGCTGAGATAGGTATCCAGGCCAACGCCCAGGTACCTACCCCATTGAAAGTCCCCGTTGAGTCCAAAGTAAATATTGCGATCGATATGGGAGCTGTCGCGGGCGGCTTTGTCTTTCACGTTATTCGTGCTGAGGGCCGCGAGCCCTCCGCTCAGATCTAGGCGAAGGCCCCATTCGGACGCCGGCCTATCGGCGGCCTCGAAGGAAGCTCCCAAAGAGGAGGGAGACCGATCCACGCTCTTTTCCGTTTTCGGAGTGGGCTCATATTTCTTTGCGGCATTTTTACGTTCAGACTGGGCGACATCCTGAGCGTCGGCGCTCCCGGAGAAAGTCTCGTCGGCGCGGACGCCCAGAGAAAGAGCGAGGGTTAGTCCAACGATGGCTTTCCAGATCATTTTCGTCTCCCGGTGAATGGATTAAGGCCTAATGATGAGGGAGCGCGAGATCTAGAGCAACTCAAAATCGACGACACGGCGCAAGTGCCGTCGTTAAAATCCGAACGCTCTTTGCACGAACCAGTACCCTCCGGCCAGAAGAATGAGACAAGCCAGGGCAGGCTGAATGAATTTTGGCCAGGCCCGGTTGCGGGCCGCTAGCGTTACCAAGGGCACCAAGACGGCAATCAAGACGAGTTGCCCTAGTTCGACGCCGACGTTGAAGCCAACTAGAGCCGCGGCCATCGATCTTCCAGAAAGATTTAACTCGAGCAGTGCGGCGCCAAAGCCAAAACCGTGAATCAGGCCAAAGGCCGTCGACCATTTCCATCTTCGCTCGGGGTGCTTTCCCCGAAATGCTTCCCAGGCGACCAGCGCGATGGAGAGAGCGATCAAAGATTCGACGAGCCGAAAGGGCGGCTGCACGACTCGCAAGGCGCAGAGGGCGAGGGTGATCGAATGTCCGACCGTAAACCCCGTGATGGTCTTTAGCAGCGCGACGATACCGCCGCCGCCGAGAATCAAGGCCACTACGAAGAGAATGTGATCGAGCCCATCCGGTAGACGCCAACCTTCCGGCGTTTTCCATTGTCCAGGCGTCGCGCCGATATGCTCCATGCCCATATGGATAGCGCGGCCAAAAGTCAGCTCGGAGCCTGTTTCAAAGTTGAGCTCGGGGTGTTGCTTGTCGGCTGAGAGAACGAGCTCCCCGGTGGGACTTTCCACGCGCGCGAGAAGACGAAACGTTTCGGGAGTCGTGGGCGCGTTCAAAAAAGGCCATTGCCATGTCACTTGCTCGGGCGGTCCCCCGCACGCCGCCGAGGCCTTCAAAACGACCGCACTCGAATCGATTTCGAGCTGAGCCGGCCCCCAGGTGCACGGGATTCCTTTGGCGGCAAGCGAGCCGGAAGCGAGAGTCAGTTTCTTCAACTCGTCGGCTCTCGATTGCAAAACGGGTGCGGAAAGTAATCCCGGCTGAAGTGAGAGCAAAGTTCGTACGAGCTCATCGTTCAAACGCAGTTCCACCGAAACGCCAGAGAGCTCTGGAACCACTCGCAGAAGTCCGAGATCGAGGGGATGGGCCCAGGCCGCCAGGCCTAACCAAAGCAGGAGTCTCATCTCATAAAACTAACTGGTTTAGCATTGGAGGTCATCGAAACTTAAAGAGAAAATGACTTTCTTCTCAGTGAGCCTTTTGGACAGCCGTCTTCGCTTCTTAGGCAAAGAGGCAACTATGAGACCTGATGCGGTGCTGATCTTGGTAACGGGTTTGTTTTTCCTAGCCGCGTCGGCGGACGCGAGCCGGCCGAAGAAAGTGAGGGGGAGAAAGATCGCCTCCATTGAAAGAAGCTGGGACGGTGGGCGGGTTACGGAAGGGTTACGTAGAACCGAGAAGGATACGACGCTTAGGATCGGGGTTTCCTCCGGCTACGCGAGTAACAGCACGAACGTGGCTAATACGCAGGCGTCGCGGCAGAAAAATGAGCAAACCCAAAGCGCGTCGTTCGGCCTGAATGCTCGGCTCAACTTTCTTAACTATGGCTACGCCGATTTGGACGGGTACTACGCGGGCGGACTTTCGTTCAAGACCGTGAATGCTTTCGACCGAGTCAGCGGAACCACCGAAACCAGCGCGCAGCGTCGTCAGAGTTACGGTGCATTGGGAGAGGTGGGAGCCTGGGTACCGTTCCGAAAAGGGAATGTGCGTTGGACGCCTACGGTCGCTGCGGGATTTGGGTACATGACGACGCGCGATCAGAAGCAATCTCTTACCGACACAGAAAGCTCCGAGCGCACCGCGGTCGGTCCTTATGTCTCCGCCGGACTTGGCGTGGAGCTAGGCTCTCGTTTTGCTCTTTCCGGTGACGCGGCGATTTCGGTGTTCGCGAAAGGAACGGTAGATTCCGGCGGGGCTCCTACTATACTTAATGGGAACGATTCGGTTTCAGCGCAATTCATGCGCGTGCGGTTGGGGGCTTACTACCAAAATTCCGCGCCCGTGACGGTAGGAGTGCAATACTTTCGGCGGCGTCTTTCCACGCAGACCCCGGGCGAAAGGATTTCCTATACAGAGACCACAAACCAGTTCCTTGGTTCGTTGCAGTTTAATTTCTAATAACAATCGAGAATCGGAGGCTGAAGATGAAGCGTTTTAAACAAAAATGGATCCTGCCCCTCTTAGGAGTGGCGGTTGGCTTGGCGGCGACGGCCGGCGTCGCGTTGATGGCGAGCGATCATGACGACGGCGAGCTGGATCTCAAAGGCCGCGCGCTCAATATCACTGACATGTACATCTTCCGGGAAGATTGGCACACGACCAACGCCGCCGATAACGGCAATCTCATCGCGATCATGAATGTGAATCCGCGGGCGTTGCCCGGCTTCAGTTACTACTTTAGTACGCAGGCTCGTTACGAAATGCATTTTTCGCGGGTAGCCGCGAAAGCGGACACGCCCACGGGCGCGGACGATGTTACCCTGCGCTTCGAGTTCGGCGCCGCGGATGCCACCACGGGAGTCCAAGCCATGACGATGACCACCATCGTCGACGGTGTTGCCACTGCGTCGACGACGACGGCTGGCGGTACCGCCATTAATACGACCGGGTACGTAAACTCCAAGACGAATACGTCGGGCTCTCGCACGGAAAACTCCGTCACGGTCGGTGGCGGGACCTTCTCCGTCTTCGCAGGCCTGCGGGAAGATCCCTTCTTCTTCGACGTAGAGCGCTACTTTCAAGTGCGCGCTTACCTGGCGGGAATCGATACGGCGCTCACTCCGGCGACCATTCAAAGCGGAGCCAACGTGTTTCGCAGTGACGCTACGGCCATCGATTTCACGAAGGGCTATAACGTAAGCACCATCGTGGTGCGAGTTCCGAAGACCTTCCTGCAAAAAAATAGTGAAACGGTGTTTGATTTTTGGGGAACGATCTCGGTTCCCAACTGAGGACCTTTTTACAATAAGGAGCAGAAATTATGAAATCTAAATTCTTACTCGGTCTCTCGGCGGCAATAAGTCTGATGTGGCTTTCTAGCTGCGGAAGCAGTTCGGACGCGGTCTTGGAATATCGGCAGATCGAAAGATTGGGCCGGCCAGGCGTGAACGAGGCTTTCGTACTAACGAGCGCTCATCACGCGGCTTTTAATAGCATCGCGCCTACGCTCGATCTCAGCGCGGATGATGCCGTGGCAGCGGTGCGGGCGGATGTAGTGGCAGTGCTCGGAGCCATCAAAGCCTACGCCACGACCAACGCTATCATGACGGCGTCCACGGTAAATAATACGGCGGGAGGCTTCTTGCCGGACGTCATTCGCATCAACACGGCGAATAGCTTCACGCCCACCAGCGTGTCGAGCTCGGCGACCAATACGTTCCCAGGCGCCTATGCCAGTGACTTCGCGGGCACGGCACCTACGAACCCCGATGTGGATCGTGCCGATCCGCTTCGTCTGACGGGTGGCCGCATGATCACCGACGACGTGATCGACGTCACCTACACGTACCTCATTGCGGGTCTGGCGCTTCAAATCGTGGACGGGGTTTCCTACTGCGGCGCGAGCGGTAACCCAGCGCAAGGGCATCACGCTATGACGGGTTGGTCCTCTCAGGCCTACCCGTGCACGAACGTGCGCCAAGCGGCGGCGTTTCCGTTCTTAGCGCCTCCGAACTGATCCTATTAAGTGTCACTCCAAAAGGGGTCGGCCGAAAGGCTGGCCCCTTTTTTATGGTGCGCCCGGCAGGGCGCAGCCACTTGAGAGTGGAAGTCCCGCCGAGAGGAGATCATCCTGATCGAAGGGAGCCGCAACTGCGCGAGGGTGACCGAGCGTGGGAAGGAAGCGGGAAACGAAACCGTGGGCCG
>JAYUGC010000200.1:0-19898 GCA_043767805.1 Pseudomonadota bacterium
CAAGCAGTTCGACGGTACGTTCAAAAACGTCCTCGAGATTTTGACCGGCCAGCGCAGCAAGATTTACGACAAGCCCGAAGCTTGGGCGAAATTCTGGGAGCGCGAGAAGGAGAATTTCTCGAAAGATTTGCTGGCCATCGTGGAAGGCAACCTGTGCTTCGCGAGCGGGCATTATGACGACGCCTTGAGCTTTTACGAAACGGCTCTCGAGCTCAACCCGGGCTCGCGCCCGGCTCGTTTTAACGCGCTCTTTTGCTTTGCCCGGAACAAAGACGAAGCCGGGTTCGATCGCCATCTCGAGTCGATCCTGCAAGACGCAAAACTCTTGCCCTCGGCCCTCTATGTGATTGGCGATGCGTATCTCTTGGTGGGCCGCCGGGATCTGTCGGATCAGTATTACGATGAGCTTAAACAGTGGGACGGCTGGCGATTGAAAGCCGATCACTACCGCTCGACGTTCTGTTTCGAGCACCGTCTCCTGGAAGACGCCCTTGAAGCCGCTCGCTTTGCTGCCGAGATCAATCCGGACGATAGCTCCATCGCGTACCACCTCTCTCGCTGTTACAGCGCGTTAGGCGAAAAGGAAGCCGCCCTCAAAGTGCTGACTTCCACTCCGGTCCCGGAAGTCGACTGGATGGCCTACTACAAGTTCACGCTGGAACGGGACGCGGGTCGCACCGAGGAGGCGAGCAAGACGCTCCTTGGCCTCTCGGCCGAGTATTTCGAAGACCCCGACGAGCTGGAAGCCGCCGTGGACTTCGCCCGCTCCAATCAGGACATGCGCCTACTGCGCCACCTTAAAGCCGGTCGCGAGTCATCTTAAAAGGTACCGGGCTACCTTTTTAGGAGCGGGCGGCGCGTTTAAGGTTCCTTGTCGGCGCCCAAAGCTCTTGCCAGAGCCCTTGGAGACCCGCTAAAAGCCTAGGATTACATTTGATCCCAGGTTTTTTGGAGGTTCTTGTGGCGACTACTAAGTATGATTGCATCGTCGTCGGCGGCGGGCATAACGGCCTGACGGCGGCGGGTTATCTACAGCGGGCCGGTTTAAACACTCTCGTTATCGAACGGCGCCACATGGTCGGCGGCGCTTGCGTCACCGAGGAAGCGTTCCCAGGCTATAAAGTCTCCACCACGAGCTACGTGTGCAGCCTTCTGCGGCCGGAAATCATCCGGGACCTCGAGCTAAAAAAATTCGGCTACGAGATCATCCAGAGAAACCCGTCCTCCTTCACCCCGTTTCCGGACGGCCGCTCGCTCATGTTCTGGAAGGATCAGAAGAAGACGATCGAGGAGATTGCGAAATTTTCCAAGAAAGACGCCGCTGCGTTTCCCCTATTCGAAAAGAAGATAGAGGACCTCGCCGCGTTCGTGCAGCCACTCCTCACGATGGTTCCGCCGGATCCATCCAGCCACACGTTCAAGAACGTGATGGGCTCCTTGAAGATGCTCTTTAAGGTGAAGGGCCTCGGCGGAGACATCTACGAACAGCTCCGCGTGTTCTCGATGAGCGTCGCTGATTATCTCGACATGTGGTTTGAGTCGCCGCAATTGAAGAGCCGCTTGGCCACCGACGGCGTCATCGGCGCCTGGGCGGGCCCGTGCTCTCCCGGAACGGCTTACGTTTTATTCCACCACGTTATGGGCGAGACCGACGGCCAGCAAGGCGTCTGGGGTTACGTTCGCGGCGGCATGGGTACCATCACCCAAGCCATGGCGAAGTCCTTCGAGTCGAAAGGCGGCACGATTCTCACCGGCGCCTCGGTCGAAAAGATCGTCATCAAAGACGGCATCGCGACGGGCGTTTTATTGACCGATGGCCGAGAGTACCACGCGAAACGCGTCATCTCGAACGCCGATCCGCACCGCACCTTCATTCAGATGGTGGGCGCTCAGAATCTTCCCGACGATTTCGTGGCGGGCATCAACAACATCCGTTACCGCTCGGGCGTGACCAAGATCAACTTGGCGCTCGGCGAATTGCCGGACTTCACCGCGATGCCGGGCAAAACGGTCGGCCCGCAGCACAAGGGCACCATCCATATCGCGCCTTCCATGGAGTACATGGAAAGAGCGTTCGACGATGCGAAGCACGGCATGCCGTCCGAGAACCCGGTCATCGAAATGACGATTCCCTCGACGGTGGACGATACGCTCGCGCCGAAAGGCAAGTACGTCGCTTCTCTCTTCACCCAGTACACGCCGTTTGAGCGCAAGGACGGCAAGCCCTGGAATAAAGAAACCAAGGATGCGTACGCGAAGCGCTGCTTTGAGATTATCAACGAGTACGCGCCTAACTTCAAAGCGTCGGTCGAGCATTTCCAGGTGCTCACGCCGGTGGATTTGCAGAACGAGTATGGGCTTACGGGCGGCAATCTCTTTCACGGAGAGATGACCCTCGATCAGCTGTTTTTCATGCGTCCCATCGCGAAGCACGCGGATTTCCGCACTCCGATTAAGAACCTTTTCATGTGCGGCTCGGGTTGCCACCCGGGCGGCGGCATCATGGGCTCGCCCGGACTTATCTCGGCGCGCATCGTGAAGCAGGACATGAAGTTCGGCGGAGCTTGGCTTAACTAAATTCTGTCGCGCTTTGTGCGACTGAAATCGCTTTCCGCCGGGCCGTTATCGTTTTCACGGCGAGGTACCAGAGAGTACTTCCGACGAGAATGACGACGGCTTCTCGGCTGACGAGGCCTTCCCAGAATTCCGGCGACAAAAGGAGCTTCAAAAGCGGGTGCGACGCATGGGCGGTGTGGTAGCCGCCGAAGAGGGGAAAGGGCATGAGCATTTGCCAATCGGAGAGCGGCCAAAAGATCGGCACTCCGAATTTCCCCTGATAGCCCGGTGACACTTCCGCGCAAGCGTCTAGAAAAACGTGCGAGAAGACGAGGGCGGCGCTGAACATCGAAGCGACGGGACGGCTCATCGTGGGACTTACCCAGTAACGAAACGCCTTCGCGCCGAAATAGATGTAGAGACAGAGCGCGAAAATATTGTGGCCGACCTCGCGGTGAAACGCGTGGTAGTACTCCGGAAACAAACACGCCGGAATCAGATCGATGTCGGGGATGTTTCCGAGCACGAGGCAGAGAAACAAAAACCGTTTCCAGTTTTTGCTATCGAGATTTAGGAAGCCGCGCGCGGTGGAAAACGCGCAGGCGGTCGGAAGCAGACCGTGGGTCAATGGACTCGGCATGGAAGACGCCCCTGGAAGTAAGCCTATTTGCGGGGGCGGATACGGCTGGCCGTTGGTTTCGCTTTGGGATTCTCAAGCCGCCCCCTCAAGGTATCGGCTTCGGAGGCGAGGTCCTGAAGATCCTTCAAGCTGCGGCTGACGGTTTGGAGTGCACCTTGACGCAGTTGGCCGAGGCGGGAGGCTAGGGCGCGGCGAGTCGGCTCCGCGCGGTCTAAGATATTGCGGCGGATATTGTCGTCGATGGCGCCGAGCGCGTGGCGAAATTCCTGACGCAAGCCAGCGGCGAGGAGTTTTCCTAAATTGCTCTGAATCTTCAAGCCCAACTGGTCGGCCGGTCCCTCGGCTTCTCCGCTCATGTGAACGCTTTGGATGGGGTTTAAAATGCGCTTGAGGGTGGTTTCCTCGGGAAGAAAGCGCGAAATGACCCCGTACTGAGCATTATCGATCTGGGCCGCCCAGTCGGCCCTTACCTGCTGCTCCACGAAATTCGCGGTGAGGGTGAGAAAGAGCGATGAGTGATCGATGGAGAGGGAAAGGCTGCTCGTGTCGTGGAGCATCAAGCGGTTCAAGGGCAAAGCTTGCGCCTGGAAGGCGAGGCTTTCTTTGTAGTCGATGCCGGCGTGATCGACGACGACCGAGAGCTTCACGTGCTCGATGTGCTGAGCGGGCAGATGCACGTCGATGGTCGCGCCCGCGGGATATTGATAAAAGCTCGGCTCCGAGGTCAGCCCGTAAATCTTGCCGGTGACACCCTCGTTTTTGGCGCGTGCTTCGGGCGTCGGCACGAACTCCACTTCCTGAATAAGGAGCTCCGGCGAGCCGCTGCGGTTCGCGAAGATAACATCGGTGCCGCGGCCGGAGTTTTTCATGACTAAAGTCATCTTCTCTTTAGCGTCGCCTTTAGGCATGCGGCGGCGAGAGAGATCGGTCCAGTACGCCATTCTCTCCAGAGCGCCGAGCACTTGACCGCCGAACAGCTGAGGGGACATGTCTTCCATGGAGAAGTCGGGAAGGCGGAGCGCTTCCTTCACGCGGGCGATATCCGTGTCGAGGGTGGGCGTGAGGCTCGCGATGCCGCGCTGGACGTTGCCGATGGACTCGCTCATGGAGGCGGCGATTTCCGTCACGGTGCTGATGGAAGAGGCGATCTCGCCGCGAACCCGGCTCAAATCTTTGAGCGCTGCTTCGTGGTTGTTGACGTCGATGGCCTGGAGCCGCTCGCGCATCTTCTTCATCCAGTCGGAGGCGGGAAGGGCGAGCTTGCCGCCTTCCCAGCGCGCGGAGAGGGCTTCGATTTCGTGGTCCTGTTTTTCGAGCGACTGCAGAGTCTCCAGCTGGGTGCGGATTTGATCGATCCGCGGATTGAGGCTCAGGCCGGAGCTGAGGCTGCCTAGATATTTCAGCGGGTTCGTTTTGAGCACGCTACGGACGTCGGCGTAGTAGCCGGTCGCCGAGCGATCGAACAAGCCGCCGATGCTTTGGTTCAGGTCCGTTTCGCCGAGAAGTGCCGATTGGGCCCGCTCGGTATCGAGCTGCATGCCTTCGATGGTGCATTTCTCGACGATAAACTTGCGCCGCACCAAGGGACCGGAGCTGAAGGCGAGGCGCGCTCGCTCAATCTCAAAAAGGTTTCTGGACGGCGAGTAGGGGTTTCCGATCTGAACGTCTCTTAAGATCAATTCGCCGCTGAAGGGATGGATCTCGACGGAGCCGACTTCGACGCGCGCGCCGTTCATGCGGGACGCGATGCCCTCGATTTGCTGGCGGAGGAAGGCCTCCTTGCCGAACCAGAGCACTAAAAGCGTCACTAGGCCCGAGCCCGCGAAATACGGCCAGCCCTGCAAGCGCAAGAAACGGCGACGGAACTTGCCGCGGTGACTCGTTGCCTCGGTGGGCGCCGTCTTGGGCAAGCTCTCTCGGTATTCGCGGTAGTAGCGGGCGGCGGCGCCGGTTTGCCAGCGGATCCAGACTGGCGTGTACATGACGCGGGTGACGAGGGTCGGCCAGTAGTGGCCCAAGACGTAAGACAGAGCGAAAAAGAGCGCGGGGGCTACGATCAAAGCGAGGACGTGCACGCCGAAAATGACGGAGTTATTGAAGCGGGTGAACGGAATGAGAGGCGAGTGATAGAGATAACTCCACGTCCCGCGCAGGGTCGCGCTTTTTAGCAGAAAGAGGCCCGTCTCGTTGAAGATCGGATCGAGAAACGGATTTATCATCGCGCCGAGGAGCCACCCCACGACGACGGACGGTAGCTGCACGCGAATGATCGACGCCAGTAAAAGGAGAAAAACGGTTTGTGAGGAGAGGAGCGGAAACATCCCGAGCGTCAACCCGAGCACTAGTCCACCCGCCACACGATTGGGCGTGGTCTCTTCGCACACGAGATCGAAGAAACGAAAGAATTGACGCATTAGAGCCATGGGGAAGTCGGGAAAAGAGAATGCCTTTATGAGATTATAGGACGAATTTCCGATGCTTCCCAGGAATCTCCATTTGAACTTCAAGCTTTTACTCGTTTTGACGCTCGTGGCCGTTCCGAGCCTGGGGCAAGAGCAACATTACGACTCCGGCTTGTTGTCTCGTTTTTCTTTGTCCTCCAGCCCGGCGAGCCGTGTGGACGAGGCCACGGCTCTCAGTCGTTTTGTCGACGATAACTTCGCGTCCCGGCGCCCTGCCTTCGAGTGGCGCGAAGTGCGCGTGGACCGGGACGCGACTCACGCTCACGCGCTGTATCAGCTCCAGTATGAAGGGCGGAAAGTCGCTCAGGCGTTCTTGAAGGTGCACTACCGGCATGAAGGGTGGGTGGATTACGCTTCGAGCTCGTGGCGATTCCCGTTCAACGTGAACCTTCCTTCGCCCTCCTTGGGCCGCCGCGGTGAGTTGGAAAGCGATATCCGCCGCGAGCTACAGAAGGAGAAAGACCTCGGAGATCTAACGCTCAAGCTCGAGCCGGTCATCTGGACTTCGCAGTCGGGACGCGCCGTCGCCGCGATGGACGTCGTGGCGACCGCGGCTTCGCGCGGCTTCGTTCGCCATTTCTATGTCGACGAGGAAAACGGCTCCAAGCTCGCCGACGTTCCCGCGGCTCGTTCGCTCGACGTCTCCACTCAGAAAATTTATAAGAAAAGCCCTCTTTCCGGCGCGCCAACGCTAGCGACTCTGACGGGCCTCGATTCCTTAACGACTTTGGCCAGCTCTCACATCCACGTGTACCGTCACGAGAAGGAAGCCACGCCTCGCGTGGTGGAAGTGAATCCCGGTGGCACCGCCTATTCCGACGACGGCGCTTACACCACGGCTCCCAGCACCTTTGACGAGGGTTGCGGAGGGAGCACCACCTCGGGCGATACGTCGGAATGCCCCAACCAGGCTTTCGATGCGGTGAACGTCTTTTATCACGTTCAGACTTTTCGCGAGCGCGTGGACACCCTGTTCACGACGATGGGCAACTCCACCAGCGTCTTTCAGCACGATCCGCTTCCCGCGCTGGTCAACGCGTTCGTCGACACCGACGGCCGTTTCGGCAACGATCGCAATAACGCGCTCTATATTCCCTCCGGCTGCCCTAGCGGTACCGGAGGTGGGGCGTGCATCGTTTTCGTGCCTCCCATGGCGGGAGCGCTTCCCGCTTGCGGCTCGGGCACGAAGACCTTTTACGATCCCGCCCGCGAGGCGGTAGTGCTTATTCATGAATATCAGCATTACGTGACCGACATGATCTCCGGCATGATCGGCGCGAGCGATCTCAACTTCCCGGCCGTTGCCGACATTCTCCACGAAGGGTACTCGGACTATTTCGGCGCTTCGCAGGTGACGAAGGTGGTGGGCTCCGACGTCACTCTCGTCGGGGATTACTTTCTTCAGGACTGCGTGCCGCTCAAGCGGGAAATCGGCGTCTTGAAGCCCTTTGAGAACACCAGCGAGGATTTGGATCCCCATTACGCGGGCATCAGCTGGGCGAGCGCGCTGTGGACGCTACGGGCTTCTCTCGGCGCCGACAAAGTCGATTTGCTCGCTTTGAAGAGTTTGTTCTTCATGCCCGTGCAGCCCACGTCGTTTGACGCCGTGGAAGCCGTCGTCAAGGCGGACGAAGCTTTGAACGCCGGAGTGAACGTCAGAAGCATCCGCCATCTTTTCTACAGCGAGACGTTATTTCTCGCCGGCGCCGTGCCTCCCTTCGATCCGCTCACTAAATTCGTGGAAGTCGGTTTCTCTGGCTGTAACAGCGTCCCCCGGCCGGCGAGCGCGGGGATGACTTGGTTGGGCGCGCTCTTGTGGCTTTTCAGCACGGTCCTCATGGGCCGCCGCAAGAGGAGCCAGTCATGAGGGTGGTCGTGCTTTTAGCGATCCTCAGCGGAGCTGCGGCTCGCGCCGACAATCAGTTTCAGAGAAAGTGCACGGTCTTCGCGGATCCGAGCCCCATCGCCATCCGCTTGTGCCGAAAAGAAGCGGGCTCCCCGATTCTCGAGGCGAAGCCCGCGCGCAGCGGGTTCGTTAAAGTCGATACCGGAGATTGTCTGGGCTACGTGCGTGAGAGCTGTCTCGTCGAGAACGTACGCCGTCAGCCCTCATCCGAGATTCGCTCCTCGGGAAGTAACCGGGTGCGGCTCGGGATCGCGCTACAGGGAGACGGGATTTTCGGGAGAATCACGGGGGTTGCGCAAGGCTCCCAGGGTCTGGGCTTCGCGGTGTCCGCGCTCATCGTCATTCCGGTCTCGCCCTCGTTTCGTTTCACCTTGAGGCCCACGTACCAGTATCTATCGCTCGGGCGGACGGTCAAGCTCCCTTCGGTGCTCGTGGAACCGACCGACCTGAAGTTCACGCATAAAATTCCCTACGTAGGCGCGGGCTTTCTCGCTTCCGTCAAGATTGCGGGGGCCGGGCAGGGCGGAGCCGACAGCGACTGGTGGCTGGATGCCGGCGCTGATTTCCTTGCACCTCTTTCGGGTCGCCAGACCGACTCCTCCGGTGGGACGGTGGCCTTTAAGCCCACGGGCAAGCTCATCTTAGGGCTATTTGGGCTCTCGACCCGGCTGCCTCTCTCGGAGAGCTGGGACCTGGGCGGAAACTTTCACGGCTACTACAACCTCACCTCTACCGGCGGCAGCTCCTTCTACGGCGCGCGCCTAGCCTTGTCTTTGACCGCCCTCCTCTGAAGAGTGACTTGACCCCGCCCCTCGGTCCGTCCTAATTTCCGCGAGGACTTTTTGAGACGGAGTGAGCCCATGAACGAGTTCGATTATTCCCCCGATGCCCCGGTCGATTTGCTGTCCGAGCCGAACCCCGAAACGGGCCGCCGCTACGACATCGAGTTCACTTGCCCGGAGTGGACGGCGCTTTGCCCGAAGAGCGGGTTTCCCGACTTTGGGACCATCCACATCAAGTACCAGCCCCGGGAAAAGATCGTGGAGCTGAAATCCTTGAAGCTCTACATCAACTCCTATCGCAACAAGCACCTCTTTCACGAAGCGGCCGTTAACCAGATCCTGACCGATCTCGTGAAGGCCACCGACCCCTGGAAGATGGAAGTTTTGGGCGATTTCAACGTCCGCGGCAACATCAAGACCATCATCCGCGCCGTTCACGAGCGGTAATTGCCGGGAGGTCCGCACGCTTTGCGCGCGCGCTCGATCGGCCGGTCACTGGTTGCTGGATGCTAGTACGAGGAAATCTATTAGATCTTTCGCTCTCGGGCTGCTCAGTAACGGCTGCTCGGTGCAAATGAGGCGTGCGGCAGGCAAAGATCAAGATAGACCTACCTTGGTCTAGCCACCAGTGACTTTCTGGATCGAACGCGCGCGAAGCGGGCGGCCTCCGTTCAGCGGCTATTTGCGTTTTGAGGCCTTGCGGGGGATAACAGGGCTCTCATGCAGATTACGAAGCACCTCAGGTCCCAGCACAACATCCTGAACCTGCCCAACTGCCTGACCATTTTCCGCATTTTGCTGATCCCGTTCATGGCGGTGCTACTCGAGATCGATGCCGAGCAGCCGCCTTTCGAGCTGGACACCATGTTCCGTTTTTCGCCGGGAAGGCTCGCGGCGTTCGTGGTGGTGATCGCGGGAATCACCGATCTCCTGGATGGTTATTTCGCCCGCCTTTGGAAGATTGAAAGCTTGCTCGGCAAGTTTCTCGATCCCATCGCGGACAAGGTTTTTCTCCTGGTCGGGCTCGTGATGTTGATGAAGCTCGAGCGCGTGCCGGCCTGGCTCGTGATTCTTTTGCTCTCGCGGGAATTTCTGATTACCGCCTTGAGGGGCGTCGCCATCGGGGAAGGGCTCGTGATTACCGCGGGCCAGGCAGGAAAATGGAAGCTGACGTTTCAGCTGACTGGCTTGGGATTTCTGATGTGGTACGGGAGTGCGTTCGGCGTTCAGGCCCATCGCATCGGGATCTACATCTTGTACGTGGCGCTCGGAGTCTCGCTTATCTCGGGCTACAACTATCTGAGCGATTTTCTGACGGCGCTCAATAAGAAGAACAAGGACCTCGCGGGTCCTGGCGCGTAGGCTTGCCGCGTCCGGGAGGATAAACGTTTTCGTGCGCTACCTGCCTGTTTCGGCGCCAGGCCGCGATCGGGACTTCCACGAGTTTCGCCATGAGCGTTCCCGCTACCAGCGCGGAGGCGAGGTAGATGGCTTGTTTTTCGGGCCAGGAAAAGCCTTGCTGAAGGAGGATCATCGGCCAGCGTTGCATGGCCATATGCCACAAATAGATCGAATAGGAGTAGGCGCCTAGCTTGCCGAGACTCCGGAACGCGCGGTGCTTGGGAGGCTCACACAAAAGCGCTCCCGCGAGAAGGATCGCCGCGCCGAGGCCAAATTGGGAGCAGCGAAACGTGAACCGGTAAAAAGCGGTAGCCAGGTTCGGAAAGGTAATCGTCGTGAGAAGGAGCTCCGCTCCGAGGAATAGAAGAAGATGACGTATGGGATGCGCCCAGCGCCGGAAAGTCTCTCCGTCAAAGTGAAAGAGATAACCAAGGATGACCCCGTAAAACGGAGCGTCTAGCCGGAAGTGAGTGTTAAAGGCGTGGAGAGGCTTAGCGTGTTCCGGCTGGGCGAGGATGGCCGCCATGCGAATGAAGGGCACCGCCAAACAAACGGCGGTGGCGAGCCAGGGAATGGCGCGAAACGGGTTGGTGGCGCCGGGGTTTCTTTTTATCAGAGCTTCGAGGACTAGCGGAAAAAACAGATAGAAATGCACTTCAACGGCGAGCGTCCAAGTGTGATTCCAAAGTGCCGCTCCATACCCTTGAAAGAAAAATAGCTCGTTCAAGACGGGGCCTTGCTCGACGCTTCCCTGTTGCTGATGCCAAACCCCACAGGTGACGGCGATCAGGAGATAGAACGGCGGGATTATTTTCAAAGCCCGTCTCCCGTAAAACCGGAAGAGAGAGATTTTGCCGGACCGCCGATACTCGTCGAAGAGGATTGTGGAGATGAGAAATCCGCTCAGGACGAAGAATAAGTCCACGCCCGTCGCTCCGATGAGTGACCAACCCTCGAAGAACGGCCTCAGAGGCGAGTGCCACCCTTTGGGTAGGATCTCCAAATGGCAGCCGAGGACGAGCGTTACCGCTAGAAAACGGATGAGATCCAGCGTCAGGAGCCGAGGTCGATTCATTCGATATCCGGAAGATCTCCCTGAGGCCCGCTCGAGCCGCCGCCACCGGCGGAGCCGGCGAGACTGCGCGATTCGTGCATGGCTTTTCTGAACTCCATGTCGTTATCGACGGACTGAGTATCGACGAAGTCCTTCAGGATCCGGCCGGCCATGTTGTTTTCCTTGTCCACGTCCATCAGGAAGTAGCCAAGCGACAAGCGCGCATAAGGATCGTTCTTGAAGCGCTTGGCAAGACCGATGAGGGAATCCTTCGCGCTATCCCATTCCCGGTTCTGCAACTGGGCGATGGCGAAGCCGACCTGATTCGAGGCATCGTTGTCTTGCATCTCGAGCGCTTTTTGGAAGTGCTTCTTCGCCTCGAAGCCGTTTCGGTACTTCAGGGCGATGAAGCCGAGGTTCGAGAGCGCTTCGCGGGGAGCTGGCATCACGACCGCTTCCTGGAAGTACTCGATGGCCTGAGCTTCGTTGCCTTCGAGGAACGCGACCACGCCGAGATTGTTCCAGATGGCGGCGTTCTTCGCGCCTCGGGCTACCATGGAAAGCCAGGTTACTTTCGCCGCGGGCAGGTTGCCGCCTTCGACAAAAGAGAGGCCGAGCAAGTTGTGGAGCGACTCGTTTCGCGGATCCTTCTTCAAGTACTCGAGGATCATGGGGATCGCTTTTTTAGGAGCGAGTACCCGCATGAGGTTCAAGTAAGCGAAGCTCGTGTCCACTTTCGGATTCGAGGGCCGTTCCGAGTTGAAGGCGGATTTGAGTATTGTCTGACGCTCGTCCGCGAGCAGACGATAGTTGAGCGAGTTCGGTACCACCGAGACGCCCTCGTTTCCGCTTTCGGAAGCGTACAGGCTCGGAATGTCGCTCGCCGCCACTTGGCGCTCGGCGTCCCCGCCTTTGAAGAGCAAGCTCGAATAGAACGGATAGGCGTACTGTTTCACGTCGCCCATCGGAACCTTCGAGGCTTTCTCCTTGGGCTCCATCAGCGCCGTGCGCATCGGAGGCAGGAAGAACGTGCGAACCAAGGGGTAGCGATCGTTCTTCAGCTCTCCGGCGAGCGAGTAGCAGCGAGGCGTCCAATTGGAGAGGAGGTTCAGCTCCTGAGCCTTGTCCAGACAAGCTTCGGCGAGAGCGAGCGCCTTCTCGTTGAAGGGCACGATCATCTCTTTATTGAGCTCGTTGCGATAAATCTCGAGTTGCTCTCCGGTAAGCTCGCCGGGAACCGGCGCGGCGAGAATGGTGCGCGCCATGTGGCGGTACGCATCGGCGGTGCGGAAGATGGCCGCGAGACCCCATTCGCCGGAGCCGATTTTCGCGATCTGGTTATATTCTTTTTCGAGCTCCTTGATGAGCTTCAGCTTTCTTTGCAGATTCGCTTCGAGCTGAGCCTGGGGAAGGGCGAGCTTCATGTTCCGGAAACCCAAGTCCTTCTGATAGGTGACCCAGAACATGAGCTTGGCGAGCGTCTCGGCACCTTTGGGCGTCGAGGCAATCGCCTTCTCGTTTTTCTGCGCCACCTTCATCGCTTCGTTGATGAACTGAGGCGGCATGCGGCCGCCGCTCTTCGCGCCTTGGAGCTCCCCGATCTTTACGGTGTAGGAGAGATAGTCGGCAAACGATACGCCACGCTGAGAGCGCGCCTCGAGATAGAACTTCACCATTTTCGCGGTGGCGCCCTCCGACTCATAGAGATCGAGTAGGTCGCGTTCCACGAGTTTCTTGTCCGAAGGATAAGCGCGCAGGGAATGCCTCATCACGCTTTCCGCTTTGGGAGCGCTTCCGGCGCCCCAGTAATAGAGGCCGGCCAGGCGAAGCGCGTTCTTGGCTTGCTTGTTGTTCGGGTAAGTCGTGGCGAGCTTTTCGAAGTAGAACGCAGCCTTGTCGAAGAGAGCCAGCGACTCATAGGTGGCCGCGACTTGGAGGAGCAGGTTCTCGGTCAGGTTGCTCTTCGGGAAGCGGCGAAGGAAACGCTCCTGGGTCTCCACCGCGGCCATGAGGTTATCGGCTTTGGTGAAGTTGACGGACGCGTTGTAGAGCGCTTTCTCAAAGAGGTTTTCGTCTTGAGAGCCATAAGCTTTGGTGTACTCGACGTACTCATCCGCCGCTTGCTGGAACGCGCCTTTTTCTTCGACGACCTGGATGCGCTTCAATTCCGCGTGACGGAGCA
The DNA here is from genome assembly GCA_043767805.1 of Pseudomonadota bacterium. Classification (GTDB taxonomy): domain Bacteria; phylum Bdellovibrionota; class FAC87; order UBA2466; family UBA2466; genus CAZZHG01. Next base: position 12,984 of record JAYUGC010000200.1, read on the forward strand.
CGTCGGATATTTCATCCGAGAATTTCTTTTTGCTGGTGAGCTCCGGCGTTTTCATGAACTTCTTGCAAGCCGCGATGAGCTTCGGGAAGTCCTTCCTGCGATTCAAGATGTCCAAGATGAGGTAGGCGGAGGTTATCGCGGTCTCGTGCTTGGGATAGGTCTGAACGAGAGTCCAGAACGCCTTGTACGCGGGCACTAGCTCGTGGTGATCGTAACGCAAGTAGGCCTGGGAATAGGCAACGTCCGGCGCGTCCTTCTGCTTGGCGAAGGTCGTCAGGTACTCGGTCGAGATTTCCAGGAACTTGTTCTCCACCGTGGAATAAGGCTTCAGCTGAAGATCCTCGTCTTCCTTGGCCTTCAGTTTACCGGTTGATTTGGTGCTAATCGCCGCGAGTCCCGCTTTCTTGCGGTCTTGATTGAGCTGCCGATCGAGGGAGTTCAAGGCGTAGCGAATGGAATCCAGGCGCAAGGAGCCCGCCGACGGATCCTTGTAGACGGCCCAGTACTGAGTCGCAGCGTTCGTGAAATCTTCCTGCTTGTAGAGAATTTCCGCTAGGTAGAATCGCACTTTCGGGGAGTGCGGCGTGTGCGGGAAGAATTGCAGGTACTTGCTGTAGAGGCTTCTCGCGACGCTGTAGAGTTCCTTGTTCTTGCCCTTTTGCGCTTCCGCGTGGATCTGGAAGGCGTATTTGCGGGCGGTGTTCTCGAAGAGCTCAGCGGCTTCGGCGATCACTTTCGGGTTCGCCGCATTGAGCTCGTGCCAGGTGGACTCGGCGAGATAGTTGGGAAGGCGCGCAAAGAGTCTTTGCACGGCCGCTTCGCGGTTACCCGCGTTCATGAGCGACTCGATGATGTTGACTTCGTAAGAGGGGTTTTTCGGATGGTTTTGATCCATACCGAGCACCGTCTCGTACATCGAGATGGCGTGCTTGTGCTGGCCCAGCTCGAAATAGAGGCCGGCCATGGTGGTCACGCCTTGGCGGAAGGTCGTGCCGCCGAACTGGCGGAAATAGGCGACGGCGTCGTCAACTATGCGCAAGTCGACGAAGGGAAGGGTAATGTCCTTCAGCGCTTCGTTGCGAATCTTGATCTGAGACTCGCCTTCGTTCTCGGTCTCGACTTGAATGACCCATTTCAAAAGCTTCAAGGCGGCTTCGGTGTGCTGCTGATTGTATTGGCACCAGGCTTTTTTGTAGGTGGCGTAGGGGAGCAGCGGGCGGAACTTACGCGCGATGAGCTTGTCGTAGTAGCCTTCGGCCACGGTGTGCTGATTGTTTTCGAAGTAGTGATCGCCCAATTGGATGAGCGAATCGTTCACGTACTTGGAGTTCGGCGCTTCCACGGAAAGGCGCTGGAAATAGCTCATGCCTTCCTGGGTTTTCCCTCGATCGAGAGAGGCCATGGCAAGGAAGTAGAGCATTTCGTCGCGGCGCGGGTGTTTCGGATAGCGCGAGACTAAGTCTTTATAAATGACGCGCGCTTTTTCGAGGGAAACGACGGCTTCGGAGTTGTCGAACTTGGGCGCCTTGATCTTGCCGTTCTTGCCCTGTTCTTCGAAGGCCTTTTGCTTTTCCTCGAAGCGGCGCTGAGCGCGCGCGAGGTTCGCGTAGTAATCCTCGAGATAGAGACCGCCCAAGCGAAGGTTGAGCTCGGCCTTTTGGCCGGAATCCTGGGCTTCCAGGATGAAGCGCTTGATGTCCTGGATGAGGCCCTGACGCTTGCGCGCCAATAGCTCCATCTTCTCGTTGCCCATTTCCTCGCTCTGTTCCCCCGATCCTCGCTCCATCTTGACCCGCTTGCGGATCTTGATGCGGTTTCGGAGCGACACGTCGTCGCCGCCGGAGGCGGCGGGTGATTGTAGCGCGGAGAAGGAAAAGCAAAGCAGTGCGGTGAGTAAGCTCAGGCTTCGAATGCGGCTCATCTGGAGTCCCCAATCCGCAATCTCGAAGACGCTGCCGTACCTCTTACATGCTTATTCAGGCGAGGTCTAAGCGAGATTGCTAGACGACCTTTAAGGCCGTCTCCATTCTTGTTTCGAAGACGCAGTTTTGAATCACTTCCCGAGCCTTGCTCGAGATAGAAGTGAATTCTACCGCGACTCCGCGACGTCCGTCCTTTTCGATCCGAACCACGGTTCCTGTCGCTTGAACCGCAGCGTCGAGCTTAGGGGACTTCACCACCACGCGAACCACCGAGCCCGCCTTGAGCGCGGTAAGGTCTTCAATGAAGACGCCGCCCGCGCTGATGTTGTTGAGCCTTGCAATGAAGAGCTCAGCATCATCGTGAATGATCACTTCTCCCGGAATGGTGGCGCGTTGGAAAACGCGTAACCGTTGACCGGGAGAGACTTCGAACTTCGCCGTACCGTTGAGTTTGGGCTGGACTCTAGTCATAAGGCACCTCGCCTTGGGTGAAAGAGTGAATCCAAACTCAGTGTACGTTTTTTAGTAGCGTAGCGTCAAAGTCCCCTAGGCCCGAAGGATCCGTCCGAAACGCCGTGATATCGACGAGTTAAAATTGCGAAGATCATGTTGCGAGTAAAACCAAGTTGTTGAATTCCATCACGTCATCGCGGACTTCTTCGAGTCTATCTGACATCCGTATCGACGGTTTGAGTACATATCTTGAGGCGCCGCAGAATTACCGCCTCCTTATAGGCCCATGCGCGTAAGCGCGAACTCCCCTCCCGCAGCCTGCTTCTAGGCAGGGGGTTAATTTTCAATGATTACTCGCAATCAACTATGCCGACTGTGTTGTCAGAAATAAGACACTTCAAAAATCGCTTTCGCCACGCACCCGTTACGCTGCCCAAAAAATAGACAGTTCTGACTACCCTCCTAACACAACGCTCCGTAAGGGTTAAAGTGGAGGTAGGTGAGGCTGATATGAAACACACTTTGAAATTATCTTGCACGGCGGTTTTGGCGGTACTCCTCGGACTCGCGGGTTGTAAAAGCGAGGACACGTTCTACTCGAACGTGATGAGGAGCGACGTCTTCTATCAGCTCTACTCGGACTCGAGCTTCGACTTTCTCTGGGTCATGGATAACTCGGGCAGCATGCGCCCGCACCGCGACTTCGTTCGCGACAACCTCCAGACCTTCATCAACATCCTCACCAGCCGCAAAGCGGTCGACTACCAGATGGCGGTCGCGGACACGGACGTGTTCTCGCACAACGGTGCGCTAGTGACCGGCACCGGAGGCATCAAAGTCGTGAAGAGCACGGTCTCGTCCAATCCCATCGCGGACTTCGCGAGCATCATCAACAACGTTTCCGATAGCCCCACGAGCTTCTGGGAACAGGGCATGGAATCGGCCTATCAAGCGATTTACCAGCACAAGGCGGACTTCTCCCGCCCGGGCGTGCCCTTGGTCGTCGTCGTGATGAGCGACGAAGAAGATTATTCTTGCGCTGAAAACTGCTTTGGTGTCGAGCCCGAGAACAACACGGACTGGGTTCCGTTTCCGATTGCCCGCTACACGGACTTCCTCAAGAACGTGAAGAAGGCGGAAAACACGGACGTGCACTTCTTCCCCATCATCGGCATGCAAGGCCATCCTTGCACGGTGGCGAGCTACGGCGCGCGCTACAATTCGATCGCCTCGGCGATTGACGAAGGCGAAAAGGGATCGGCCGTCGGCAAAGTAGGCAGCATCTGCTCGTCCGAGCTCAAAGAAAGCTACGAGAACATCGCGCGCATCATCGGCGACCGCGGCGCGATTTTCCACCTTTCTTCGAGGGCGAGCGGCAGCGGCATCAACATCTTCGTGGATGGCGTGCTCATTCCGTATGCGCCCGAGAATTACCTTTTCGATGTCGAAACGAACTCGATTGTATTCACCGGTGCCGTGCCTAAGAAGGGGTCCATCATCGAAGTGACGTACGCGGAAAAAGTGAACTGAGAGCCAATCGCCGAGTAGGTGAGTGGTGACCGGGAGGGACGTATGACGACGAAGCACCAAAATCAAGGACGGAACAAAGGGTTAGAAAAGCTGGTCCGGCAAACCGTGTTCGTGGCGGTGGCCCTGCTAGCTTGCGCGTGCCAAAAAAATTCAGTGCAGAACGGCGAGGCGAAAGTCCAGCTGGGGCAAGAGGAGCAGAAGGTCCTCGAGCAAAGTGTTTTCAATCCAGGCCACCTTGCTCCCGAAGTGAACGTCCTCGCCGCGGTCCAGACGACCGCTGCGACGGGCGGTGAATCGGGAACGATCGGAAATCCGAATGGTGGCAATCCGAAAAATGACGGCGGAACGATTCCGGCTCCCGGCGGATCGACCGGCGGCTCGACTGGTGGAAGCACCGGTGGATCCACGGGCGGCACGACGGGCGGAACGGCTTCTGGCGGCGGCTCGTCGAATCCGGGCGGATCTACCGGCGGTGGCACGGCCTCGAACGGCGGCTCCACGGGTGGAACCTCGGGCGGAACGAGTGGCGGAACCACCGGCGGTGGCGCGGCGGGCGGCTCTGACGGCGGCACCATTCCCGGTGGCACGGGCGGCGGCGGCAACGACGGCGGAACTGTTGGCGGCGGCACCACGGGTGGCGGCACGGATGGCGGCGGCGTGGTAGCGGGTGGAGGAACTTCAGGCGGATCGAGTGGCGGATCGACTGGTGGTAGCACCGGTGGAACGACCGGCGGATCCACGGGCGGCACGACTCCGGGCGGATCTAACGGCGGAACCTCCGGTGGCAACGGCGGCGCGGTCGCGGGCGGCGGAAGCACGCCTGCCGGCGGTAATGACGGCGGAACGGTCGGCGGCGGCACCACGGGTGGCGGCAACGACGGCGGTTCCACGGGATCTTCGGGCGGCGTCGCCGGTGGCGGCACGACTCCGGGCGGATCTACCGGCGGTACGACCGCGGGCGGAGGATCTTCTTCAGGTGGCACGACGGGTGGCGGATCGACGGGCGGCACTACGCCCGGTGGTTCCACCGGTGGCACTTCGGGCGGAAATAACGGTGGAACGGTTGCCGGCGGCGGAAGTACGCCCGGTGGCGGTTCTGACGGCGGTACGGTCGGTGGCGGTACCACGGGCGGCGGAGCCGATGGCGGCACGACGACCCCCGGTGGCGGATCTACCGGCGGTGGCGGACCAATTGCCGGCGGCGGGGGCACGACTTCCGGCGGATCGACTGGTGGTAGCACCGGTGGAACGACCGGCGGCGGAACTTCGAGTGGCGGATCTACCGGCGGTTCGACTCCCGGTGGTTCGACTGGTGGAACCTCGGGCGGTAACGACGGCGGAACTGTCGCGGGCGGCGGAAGCACGCCTGGCGGTGGAAACGATGGCGGCACCGTTGGCGGCGGCACGACGACTCCTGGCGGTGACGGCGGCACGACGACTCCCGGTGGATCTACCGGTGGCGGCGGACCAGTTGCCGGTGGCGGAGGCACGACTCCCGGCGGATCTACTGGTGGCGGCACTACGACTCCTGGCGGGTCGACGGGCGGCAACACCGGTGGCGGAACTTCGAGCGGCGGAACCGCGGGTAGCGACGGTGGCAGCACCGGCGGAAATCCCAGTGGCTCTACCGGCGGTGACGGCGGTAACACGGGCGGCGGAGGCCCCATCGTCGACAACTGCAAAGGAAATAACGGCGTGGGTAACGGGCTCGACCCGCAACCTCCCGGCAATCCTCCTGTGAACGACGGCGTTGGCACGGGACCCGGGCACCCGGGCGCGAAAGGCGGCGTCCTTGCCGGAACGGGCGGAGCAAACCCTGGGCAGAACCCTTGCGTTCCCGTACCTCCGAAAGCGTCGCTCGACGTGAAGCTCTCGCGCATCTGTTCTCAGTACCGCAGCGGCGTACCGTTCCCGCAATTCGTCTTCTACGAAGAGATGGTCCATCCGATCCTCTCGGTCGAAGCCGAAGTGCCGGTGAAACAGGTCAACAAGGCCGTGCAGTACAAAGAACCGCAGCTTGCGATGCCTTGGTTCGCGGTGCAAAAGACTTACTCGACTCAGAACATTCCGAGTAATTCGAAGCTCGAGAATTATCTGATTCAGTCGAAGAGTCTCGCGAACGTCGACTTGTTCGAGGGTAAATGGCACGGCTCGTTCAGCTATAGTCTGGACGGTCTCAAAGCCAAATATCCGAAGGACTGGCAGAACGCGATGGTTACGGTCTGGGTTTGCGACGACAGAAACGGCGACGGCGTTTGCTCGAGCGAAGGCTATCCCTGGATCGTCAGCATCAACCGCCCGGCATTCTCTCCGAAGACGATGCCCAAAGCGGTGCAGATGGACGTCTGGCACGGACGGCATATGCTCTTGAAGACCGACCCTGAGTTCTGCGAGCAGCAATATAGCCCGATCGTCTTGGATCTTGCTGGTAACGGTATCAAGTTGCAGGGCCCCGATAGCGGGACGCTTTTTGACTTGAACGATACCGGTTCCAAGGTCTACACGGGCTGGCCGAGCAGCCAGGACGACGCCTTCCTCGTGCGCGATGTGAATGGCAACGGCCGGATCGATAGCGGCGCCGAGCTCTTTGGCTCTGCGACGCTGCTAAAGAGCGGCAAGCGCGCGAAGAACGGCTTCGAGGCACTGGCGGAGTACGATGACAATCAAGACGGCCAGATCACCCGCAAGGATTCCATTTGGAAGAGCTTGAGGCTCTGGGTCGACCAGAATCACAACGGCGTATCGGAGAAGGGCGAGATCGTGAGTCTTGACCGGCTCGACCTCGAGTCCATCTCGGTGACCTACGTCGACATGGCGGAAGTGGACACCTTCGGTAACGAGACCCGGATGCGGTCGACGTTCCGGCGCCGGGTAAACGGCGTGTCCCAGGCGCTGGTGATGGTCGATATCTGGTTCAACACGCTGACGCGGTCAGAAGATCTACCGTCAGTACTCTCACAGCGCTAAGAGTACATATTCCTTATAAGGCGAAGGCCGCTCGGACTTACCT
>JAYUGC010000201.1:0-7763 GCA_043767805.1 Pseudomonadota bacterium
TTTGGAGAGGCCGGCGTTATTGACGAGGACCTCGACTTTGGAGAGGAGCGCCTTTTGATCGGCGGCGAACTTCTGGATGCCCGCCTTGTCGCAGACGTCGAGCGCGAAAGTATGTACTTTGACGCCGTATTCCTTGGCTAGTTTTTCTTCGAGCGCCTTCAGCCGATCGCGCCGCCGCGCCACTAAGATGAGGTCTCGTTTTTGCTGGGCAAAATTCACGGCGCACGCTTCGCCGATTCCCGCACTGGCTCCGGTGATCAAAATCATGGGCGGAGAATTGCACGGAGCCCCTAACGAGCGCAACCTGCTCATTCGCTAAAAACTAACGTAAGATTAGGCATGCTCAAAGTCCCACTTACTTTCCTGGTGCATCGGCTGATGCTTCTCGTCGTGGCGCTTGCGGCCGTCAACTTCACCGGCGTGAAGGGCTATATGGGCGACGACGCCTTACCGATCATCCGCCCCTTGGGAGAAGTGTGGAGCGGGTTCAAGAAAAAGCTCGAGACCATCCCCGAAACGGCCACCGTCAAGCGCCTCCTGCCGCTCTCCAGCGCGGCGGTGGTCAAATCCGAGCCGCGCGCCTTTTTCTGGGCGGCAAGGTGGCTGTGCGCGGTTTTGCGTTTTTCCCCGCTTGCGGCCGTCCTGCTTCTCTCGAACCTCTTTCTCATCTTGCTGCTCGCCGAAACCTTCCAGCTATTGAATCGCATGGTCTCCGAGTCCATGGCGGCGAGGGTGTGTATCCTTCTCATCTTTTGGCCCGCGAGCTACGAGATGAGTCTAGGCTCCGCCTTCGCTTTCACGGCTTACTGCTTCGTGAAGACCTTGAGAGCGTCTCTCGACGACACTTGGGCCTCGGCGGGCGTTTCTCTCGGCTTCTTGATGCTGGCCGAGCCCACTGGCATCCTTCTCTTGCCGCTCGTGATCTATCTCTTTCTATATTTTTGCCAGGGAAAGCCCAATCGGCTTCGGCTGAAATCGGCGGCGCTCTTTCTCATCGCACCGGTGTTGGTGCTGCTCTGGAAGCGGCCCGACTTCGTGGCCTTGGGGAGAACGCTCGAAGGCTCGGCGCTGTTTAACTTGGCGTCGGGAATGAAAGTGCAGGGAGGAAAGTGGCAAGGGCAGCTAGGTCAGTTACTCACTCTGCTGCTCTTCGGACTCGGCATGATCGTGGGGCTCATTCAGAACAGTATCTGGGTGCACCGGATGGTGCTCGTCGCGACGTTCTTTCTATGGCTTCTTTTTGCGACCAACGCGACTCTGGCTTCGAAAGCGCCGCTCGCGGGCTTATGCCTCGCTGGGCTCGTCGGTTCGCCGGGCAGACTGCTCGTCCAGTACGCGCTCTGGTCGCTGAGCCTGCACGAAGTGTTCGCGGCCTTTAGTTGAGCGCGAACTTTTTCGGGGTCATGGAAACGCCACAGCTCGGGCAGCGGCTCGTCTCGATCACTTCGAAGTGGTGAAGATTCAGATCGTGATTAAAGAGCAGCTTGCTGTTGCAGAAGGAGCAGCGCTCGTACTTTTCACGAACGACGGCTTTGACCGTTTCGGGCTCGTTTTCGTTGATGACCGGGCGGGTGTAGGGGTTGTTCATGATGATCTCCGTGAGAAGCTTCGGCGCGCCTTCAATGGCTGCCTCAGAGATCTTTTCGTCTTTTCCGGGCTGGGGGTTTAGGAGTACCTGAAGGTTTCCGCCGTCTTGTCCAACCGGCTCGAATCCTATAGGTTGCTTGCCATGACCCGGTACGGTGCGAAATTGGCCCTTTTGGGCGGGACTATCGACTACGCCGGCACTTTTCCGCCGGCCGCCCTGCCTCTTCCCGAGGCGCTAAAGAAAGCCGCGACGTTTCGGCGTAACGCTCGGCATCCTTGGCTGCTCGCGAAGGTCGCTTTGCCTCTCGCCGACATCAAATCTTTGACGGTTCCGGGCCTTTTTGCCGCCGGCGCCGATGGCACGCCATGGCTCTATACGGCGCTCGGCACCGCGGTGGAAACGGCGGAAGCCATCGTTCCCTCCCTCGAATGGGAACTGCGCGAAGCCCGGCGCCTAAACGAACGGCGCTTCGAGAGCTCTTGCCGCCAATGGATTGTCGCCTACGAAGTAAAGCTCGGCGCCGCCGCGGCGGACGAGGCTTTTGACGGCGTGCTTAACCGCTTAAAAGAACGCGCGGGCAATTCCATCTCGCCTTTTTTCGAGCTGGGCTGGGGCGACGACTGGAAAACCCGGCTTTCCTCGTTCGGAGTGCGCTTGTCCGAATGGGCGGAAGAAGCGGGCAAAGACGCCCCGGTTCCCGGCCTGAAGTTTCGTACGGGCGGCAAAGAAAAGCCCACCACCGAGCAGCTCGCCTTTGCGGTTTCCCTCTGCACGCGCTTTGGGCTTCGGTTCAAGGCGACTCAAGGCCTTCACCATCCGATGACGGATAAAGGAGACTTTGGGTTCGTGAACCTCTTCGCGGCGCTCGCTTTTTCTCAAGCCCTCGGCGAAGAAGCCTTTCCCGAAGCCGAAGTGGCTCGCCTACTCGAAGAGCCGTCGAAAGACGCGCTCGCTTTCGGGCGCGAAGCCTTGCGCTGGGGCAATTACGAGATTTCTTGCGAGATGATCGAGGAAGCGCGGCGCTTGCACGGCGCCACTTTCGGTAGTTGCAGCCTCGACGAGCCCGATCAATTTTTAGCCCAGGATTTTCCGGAGGAATAGAGCATGAAGTTCGCAACAGTGAAGTCCGATCGCCGCCGTAACCGCCATGGCGATCTCGTGATCGTCTCCCGGGACAACCAGTGGGCGGTAAAGCCCGACTCCGCCATCGCCTCGACACTTCTCGAAGCTTTGGAGAACTGGACGGAAGCCGCGCCGAAGCTCCAGGAAATTTCCGATCGCTTGAACGCGAGCCAGGAGCCGAAAGCCTTTCGCCTGAACGTGGCCGATTGCCTCGCTCCTTTGCCTCAGGCCCCTGGTTTTTACGACGGGAGCGCCTTTCTTTCTCATGTGGTGCGCGCCCGCCGCGCGCGCGGCGATGAGATGCCGGCCTCGGCCCGCATCACTCCGCTCATGTACCAAGGGGTCAGCGACAATAATCTCGCGCCCACCGCTCCCATCGATCTGATCGATCCCGCGTACGGCGGTGATTTCGAGGGCGAGTTCGCGGTCATCACGGGAGACGTACCCTCCAATACGAAGGCCGACAAGATAGCTCCCTATATCCGGCTTCTCTGCCTTTTCAACGACGTGACCTTCCGCGAGATCGTCAAAACGGAAATCGAGACGAAGTTCGGCTTCTTGCAGGGTAAGCCCAACTCCTCGTACGCGCCTTTCGCCGTCACGCCCGACGAGCTGGGTGCGGCGTGGAAAGACGGCCGGGTCCACGGCGAGATGATCGTGAAGTTCAACGGCGAGCTTTTCGGCCGCCCCAATGGCCGGGAGATGAATTTCTCGTTTTATGAGCTCGTGGCCCACGCTTGCCGGACTCGGCCGCTCTCGGCCGGAAGTATCGTCGGCACCGGCACGGTCTCCAACGAAGACAAAGCCGCGGGTTTTGCCTGCCTCACTGAGAAGCGCTTTCAGGAAATTCTCGATGGCGGCAAGCCCCAGACCCCCTGGATGAAGGTGGGCGATCGGGTGCAGTTCGATTACGTGCTGAACGGCGTCTCGGTCTTTGGCGTCATCGACGAGGTTGCTGTTCTGGGTCGATAGGCTTAAACTCTTGGGTAATCATGAAATCCATTGAGGTTTCGATAGGCAAACAAAAGTTCGTGGTCAGCGCGGACGAGACCGAAGAGCACCTGCAAGAGGTGACCGAGCTCGTTCGCCGTAAAGTCGAGAGCATCCGCAAGCTCGACCCGACCATGTCTCCTCAGCGCGCGACCATGCTCGCCGCGTTCGACTTCGCCAGCGAGACCATCAAAGGCAAGACACGAGCGGCGAATTTCCGGACGGCCGTCCTTTCCAAGGCCCAGGAAATTCTGGAGCGGGTCCAGACCGATCTTTCCGGTAAAACCGGGGTGCAGTAATGGCTTCGGATTTCGACGCTTTGAAAAAGCAGTTCCGCGCGCGCTGGAAAGCCGAGATTCCCAAGCTGGCGGGCAGCCGCGAGCCCGCGAGCGAGCGCCTTTGCTCGCATATCCGTAAAACGGAGTTTTTCCCGAAGGCCAAGCGCATCGGTCTTTACGTCGCCCGGCAGTCCGAGCTCAAGGTGCTCGAGCTCTGGGACCCGACCCGGTGCTGTTTCCCGAAAGTTTTGCCCGACGGCCGGCTCGAGTTCTATCGGGTAAACGACCTGACGGAGCTGACCCCGGGATATCACGGCATTCTGGAGCCGCCCGCCGTCATGAAAATGTGGGTAACCGACTGGCGTCCGGGCGATTTCGTCCTGACCCCTGGCGCCGCCTTCGATAAGCGGGGCGGGCGAGTGGGTACCGGTGCCGGTTTCTACGACCGTTTTCTTTCCACCACTTCCGCCCGGCCCTGGGGCGTGGGCTGGGAAGGGCAAATCTCACGCGAACCGGTCCCGGTAGGGCCGAACGATATCCGCATGTGGGCCCTTTGCACCGAAGACGGCTGGCGCTGGGCCGAAACCCCCGAGGCGGGTTGAAAATTTTTACGGTTCGGGCGAGAGTCGCGACCCCATGGTAATTCTCTGTTTCGGCGACATTTTTGGCGGCCCCGGGCGTAGGGCGGTCGCTCAAGCACTTCCTTTTTTGAAGAATAAGTACGCCCCGGACTTCATTCTCGGCAACGCCGAGAACCTCGCGGGCGGCAAGGGCGTCAACCGCCGCACGTTCGAAGAGATGATGAATCTCGGCTTCGACGGGCTGACGTCCGGCAACCACATTTGGGACAATAGAGAGGCGTACGCGATTTTGGATGGCGACTCCCGCCTATTCCGCCCGGCGAACTTTCCCAATCCTCCCGGCATGGAATGCCCGGGCCGTGGCTATGGGGTTTTGGTCTCGCGCATGGGCAAAAAGCTTTTCGTGGTGAACGTCATGGGGCGGGTTTTCATGGACTCCCTCGATTGTCCGTTCGCTTCCATCGAGCACGCTCTCCTGCAAAATACCGATCACTATCCGGTCCTGGTCGATATCCACGCCGAGACCACCAGCGAAAAAGCCGCCATGGGCTGGCATCTGGACGGCCGGGTTTCCGCGGTGGTCGGCACGCATACCCACGTGCAAACGGCGGACGAGCGCGTATTGCCCAAAGGCACGGCGTTCATCACCGACATCGGCCTATCGGGAGCTTTCGATTCCTGCATCGGCATGAAATCGGAAGAGATCATTCAGCGTTTTATTTGTAAGCGGCGGGTGCCCTACGAAGTTGCGACCGAGAACCCCGGCATTTGCGCCGTGGTGATCAAAATTCAAGACGATGGCAGAGCGACGTCCATCGAGCGCATCCGGCAAACGGTCACGCCCACGGGCGACGGGAGGGATTAATGATACCTGCGGAACAACAGCTGGAAGAGCTAAGGCGCGGTATCGACGAGGTTCTCGTCGAAAAGGACTTACTGGAGAAGCTGCGCAAATCGGTGAAGACCGGCAAACCGCTCGTGGTCAAGGTTGGCTTCGATCCCACGGCGCCCGATCTTCATTTGGGCCATACGGTGGTCATTCAGAAAATGGCGCAGTTCCAGCGCTTCGGCCATCAGGTGGTTTTTCTCATCGGCGATTTCACGGGGCTCGTCGGCGATCCCACGGGTAAATCAAAAACCCGGCCTCAGCTCACTCAGGAGCAAGTCGCGGCCAATGCCGAGACTTACAAGCGCCAGGTTTACAAGATTCTCGATCCGCAAAAGACCCAAGTCCGTTTCAACAGCGAATGGCTCGGCAAGATGTCGAGCTTCGATTTCGTGCGTCTCGCGGGGCACGCGAACGTGGCGAGAATGCTCGAGCGCGACGATTTCAAGCGCCGCTACAACGAAGGCGTTTCCATCGGCATCCACGAGTTTCTCTATCCGCTTCTACAAGGGTACGACTCGGTAGAGCTCAAAGCGGACGTCGAAATGGGCGGTACCGATCAGAAGTTCAATCTGCTCTCGGGCCGTGAGCTCATGCGCGACTACGGGCTCGAGCCACAAGTTTGCATGACTTTGAGACTTCTCGAAGGCCTCGATGGCGTTCAGAAAATGAGTAAGAGCCTGAACAACTATGTCGGTATCGACGAGAGTCCCGACCAGATGTACGGAAAGCTCATGAGCCTTCCGGATAACATGCTGAGGAAGTACTACGACTTGCTCAGTACGCGGCCTCTTTCCGAAATCGAGCCTATGTTCAAGGCGATGGAAAGCGGCGCCAAGAACCCGCGCGACGTGAAGTCGGATCTCGCGGTCGAAATCGTGACCCGCTACCACAACGAGGGAGCCGGCCAGGCCGCGGTGGAAAACTTCCGCAAAATCTTCGCGCAAAAGCTCGTTCCCGACGACATGCCTGAAGCGGACTTTACGATGGAAGCGGGCGCCATCTGGATCCCCAAGCTTTTACAAGCTCTGGGTTTCGTGGCCAGCACCACCGAAGGCAAGCGCATGGTCTCGCAAGGGGCCGTGAAGATCGAGAGCCAGGTAGTGACGGCGGAAAAGATCTCTCCTGCTGCGGGGCAGGCGTTCGTTCTGCAGTGTGGCAAGCGCAAATTCGCCAAGGTTACGCCTAAGTAGTTTCTGTCGGGAAACCGACAGAAACGTGTCCTGAGGCTTTAGCCGAAGGATCCCGATGCGGTGGAAGCCATGCGCCGCATGCGCGGCCGCTTCGATCCGAAGCTCGTCGATTTGGTCGCCACCGCTACTTGAACAGGCGGATCTCGCGCCCGAAGTTACGCTGGCGGTACTGCGCGATGGCGGGGTCCGTGTAGAGTGCCATCTCGTTGGGGCCCATGCGATTGTAGGAAATATCGCCCCATGGATAATAAAGCGCTTCCGCGCCAAAACGGCCGCCCGATCCTCTCGCGGTCGAGGGACCGAACTCCCGCTCCAAAACTTCGCCCCACGATTTATCCGGGCGCGCTTCGAACTGAAAGAGTTTGATGGTCTTGCCCATGACCACGCCCTTGAATGGTTCCTGAATTTCCAGAAGCACCACACGGCCTTCGCGGAAGTAAACTTTGGTCCCGATGCCTTTGTAATAAAAGAGATGGGTGACTTTGATTTCGGCTAAGGAGGCGTTAGGGCCTTCCGCGGCCGTGTTTTCCTGCCCGAAGGGGTACTGCGTGAGTCTTTTCACGTCCGGTTCCGTGTCCCCAAGGCTTACGAAATTACGGATGCCCGCAAAGAGATTGATGGCTAGTTCGGGGGGCTCCTCCGTTTTTTTGATGCAGGAGGCTGACCCCAGGGAGAGGCCTATCACTAGGAATAGCGCGGGGAAGGCTCTTCGGGTCATGTCTTATTCTAACATACGGGTTTTCCTTGAAATTGGCGGTGCACTGCGGTTAAGAGTTAGTTGCTTTTTGCATGGGGGCCGGTAGCTCAGTCGGTAGAGCACATCCCTTTTAAGGATGGGGTCGACGGTTCGAATCCGTCCCGGCTCAGTCTTTCAGACTTCGCCCCTTCGGGGCTACGTCTCGACAAGCTCCCCCCATTCCCACGACCCCAGTAGTTACCAGTCATATTCGCGAAGTCTGATCGCGCCGCAGGCGAAGGCGGACGACTACGCACACCTCGGACCGGCACACCCGTTGCTTTGCCGTACCCGCATGGTCCGGCAGAGCCTTCTCCAAGCGCCACTTTGCCGTAGGCATCGCGCCGAAGCCGTAAGGCGAAGGCGGACGATTTCGTCCGTTCACACCC
>JAYUGC010000202.1:0-2770 GCA_043767805.1 Pseudomonadota bacterium
ACGCTGATGCTCACGACGAAAAATCCCAGGATGAAGGAAGGCATCGCGGCAAGCGAGCTCGCGATGAGTTTCGAGAGCGCTTCACCGCCGGACATTAAAATGTCCTTCGATTGATCGCGCACCCATTCCCTATCGAGATCGACGTAGCTGGAGACCCAGCTCGCCAGCTTTCTGAGCCACGGCGCTTGCTCTAATCCCGCCAAGGAAAACGGCGTGCTATTGGCGCGCAGTTCTCCGATGAGCTGAAGGAGGCGATGGGAGCCGCTAAAGAGCAAAAGGCCGAAGGGAACGAGAACGAGGAGCGTGATGGCGAGGGTGGTGACGCCAGCGGCGGCTCCGTTTGGCATCTTGAGCCGCAGCTGATTGCAGAGCGGGCTCGCGATGATGGCGATGACCGCCGCGAGCAGAAAAGGCACCACGAAAGGCGCCATCATGTAGAAAAAGAGATAGGTGAGGCCAAGCCCAAAAAACACGTTTAGCCACGTTTTCCACCGCACGTCACCATTGGGCATACCCAAACTATATCTGGCCTGGTTCAATGAATAAATAGCGTAGGCTTGTCTTTACGGATGTTTTTCATGCGTTTGGTGGCGGCTCTCCTATTGATGTCTTCGGTTGCGGTTGCAAGGATCACTCCTGGGGTGGTGCCGGAGCATTCCTGGTACGACTCCATCGATCAATTGGAGGCCTTTGGATGTGCGTACGCTACTTCGCGGTTGCTCAGGCCACAGGCTTACGAGGACCTTCGAAACGCGGTCTATGTCGCCGAAACCGAGGACCTCTGTAAGGCACCGGAGTGGCTGCTCGGGGAGCGCCAGCGGCTTTTTTATCCCATCTACACCAACGCGGCCTCCGCTTCGGCCTACTTTCATCAAAATGATTCTCTGCCTTTAAATGGGGTCGAGGGCGGGGGTTCTACGATTTTTCCGCTTCGATCGGGCCGCCCCACCGTAGATGGGGGCAATCTCAATCTCGAGTTCCGCTTCGTGACCTCGGCGGGGAAAGAGGGCGGCATGGGCCTCGCGTTCGGGGTGACGGGAGGATTTCTCGGCGCGCTCCAAAACTATAACTCCGGCGTCGCGCGCTTTTACCTGCAAGAGGCTTTCGCCACGGCGGGCTATGGGCGCACGGAGCTCACCTTCGGCCGCGTCGCTCGTCAGTTCGGAGATGCGTACCACGGGACGCTTCTGCTCTCTCTCGCGTCCCGGCCGATGGACTCACTCGAGCTCGTGGTGCGCCCGCATATTTTGGGATCTCCGTTCGGTTTTCTGGGCCCGGTCTCTCTCCGCGCGTTCGCGGGCAATCTCGATCGCTCGGCTTTCGTGAACAACGCTCGTTTGGCCGGTCTCGCCATTTCGCTTCGTCCGACGGCGTGGCTCGAGATCGGGTGGATGGAGCTCTATCAGTTCGGCGGCGCGGGAGTTCCCGCGCTTCAGGCCCGCGATATTTTGAGTCTCTTGCTCTATTCCGGTGATCCTCGGCTCGACGCCAAGCGAAGCCGCTCATCGGTATTTCAAGTGTCTCTACGCGAGCCGAAGACTCACGCGAAGCTTTATCTGCAAGGGTATTTTGAAGGACATACCGGAGAAACAAGTGGGCTCCTCGGGCTTTGGTTTCCCAAGGTGGGCTGGTCTGATTTGCGTTTCGAAATCGCCTACACGTCGGAAAATGCGTACACCAATTCGACCTATCGCCAGGGTCTCACGCGCGAAGGCATTATGCTCGGTCATCCGCTCGGACCCGATGCGATGGGCGGCTATTTCGATTTCGGTTTCCCGATCTTCACCGCGTGGCGGGGAGAGCTCGGCCTTTCGCTCGAAGCGAGAGATCATCATCCCTCGGCGACAAGCGTGACGGAAAATCGTTACGGCGCTGGCTTGAATTTGAAGCGCCACTGGATCAACACGACCCTGTCCCTCGAAGGCAAATACACCTATGCCTTGGGTGCCGGATACGTGGCGAACGAGAGCAATAACCTCGTGTCCGCGCTCGCGACACTGAGCTACAGCTTCTTCTAAACGATTAACGTTTGGAGAACTGAGTACGCTTACGGGCGCCGTGCTGACCGTACTTCTTACGTTCCTTCATGCGAGGATCGCGAGTCAGCATGCCTTCTTTTTTGAGCACGCCGCGAAGAGCCGGGTCCCACTGAATCAGGCAACGGCTGATGCCGTGCGCGAGAGCGTCGGCTTGGGCCGAGACGCCGCCGCCGTTCACCAAGGCGGTGATTTCGACGGACTTGAGCTTTTCAGTCAAAGCGAGAGGGTAGTGAATCGCCATCCGGAGCGTGTCACGAGGAAACATGTCCTCGAGGGTCCGCTCGTTCACGGTGATGTTGCCTTCGCCGGTCGTGGTCATACGAACGCGGGCGATTGCTGTTTTTCTTCTGCCGGTAGCGACGATTACTTCCTGTGCCATGCTTAATTAACCGTTCTTGCGATTGACGTTGCCCAGATTGGGCAAGGCCGCCGTTTCAGGTTGCTGAGCCTTATGCGGATGATCCGTACCCGCGTAAATATGAAGGCGCTTTTCCCAGGTACGGCCGACGTGCCCTTTGGGCAACATGCCGTGGACCGCGCGCTCAATGAGCCGCTCGGGATGCTTATCGAGCATTTCCTGGACCGTGAAGGTTTTCACGCCGCCGGGAAAGCCCGTGTGCCATTGATAAAGTGTGTCTGTGAGCTTTTTACCCGTCACCACGACCTTGGCCGCGTTGATGATGATGACCGAGTCACCAGTCGCCGCGTGGCGGGTGTACTGGGGCATGTGC
>JAYUGC010000203.1:0-2760 GCA_043767805.1 Pseudomonadota bacterium
TTGGTTCCGAGTTCGCCAACGTGCAGCCGCATTCGGGCTCTCAAGCCAATATGGCTTGTTATCTCGCGGCTCTCACCCCGGGCGAAACCGTCATGGGCATGAACCTGTCCCACGGCGGTCATTTGACCCACGGCTCTCCCGTGAACTTCTCGGGCCTTCTCTTTAAGATCGTCCCCTACGAAGTCCGTAAGGACAATCACCTCATCGATTACGATCAGGTGCGCGATTTGGCCAAGCAGCACCGCCCGAAAATGATCATCGCGGGGGCGAGCGCCTATCCGCGCATCATCGATTTCGAGAAGTTCGCTTCCATCGCGAAAGAAATCGACGCGGTCTTTTTCGTGGATATGGCGCACATCGCGGGCCTCATCGCCGCGGGCTTGCACCCGTCTCCGCTCCCGCACGCGGATTTGGTCACGACGACCACCCACAAGACTTTGCGCGGACCTCGCGGCGGCCTGATTCTCGGCCGCGAAGCCTGGCAGAAAAAGGTCAACAGCCGGATCTTCCCAGGCATCCAGGGCGGCCCGCTCATGCACGTGATTGCCGGCAAAGCCGTCTGCTTCAAGGAAGCTTTGACCCCGGAGTTCAAGAGCTACCAGAAACGGGTCGTCGACAACGCGAAGGCGCTGGCCGCCGCCTTGGTGGAAGAGGGCTTCGATCTCGTCAGCGGGGGCACCGACAACCACCTTATGCTCCTGGATTTGCGCCGCCAGAACATCACGGGCAAAGAGGGCGAGCACCGTTTGGACGGTATTGGGCTCACCGCCAACAAGAATACCGTGCCTTTCGAGACCCAGAGTCCCTTCATCACGAGCGGCGTGCGTATCGGTACCCCCGCAATCACCACCCGCGGCCTCGTGGTTAGTGATATGAAATGGCTCGCCGGAGCCATCTCGAGAGTGCTCAAGGATGGCAGTCCCGCGGTTCTCGAAAAAGTGAAGGGAGAGGTGGCTGAAGTTTGCCGCCGTTACCCTCTCTATAAGGATTTATGAGTCGTAGACAGTCCCGAGCCGACGCGCTTCAAATTCTCTATCAGCTCGAGCTGAACCAGCCGCTCACGCCCCAGGGGGCGATGAAGCACTTTGCCGATCATTTCACCGAAGATCAGGGCAAGGTAGGCGTCGACCCCTTCACGCAAAAACTCGTGGTCGGCGTGACCGAGCACGTGAAGGCCATCGATGAGATCATCCGGGCAACCGCCGATAACTGGCGCCCCGAGCGCATGGCCAGCGTCGACCGCAATATCTTGCGCCTCGGCATCTTCGAGCTGCTTTGGTGCCAAGAGGTTCCCGCGACGGTCACCATCAACGAAATGATCGAGCTCGCGAAATCCTACGGCTCCGACACGAGCGCGGCGTTTGCGAACGGTATTCTCGACAAGGTGCGTCTCTCTCATCCAAGGCCTGACAAGGCGCCGTGACGAATCCAATGCCTGTGGGCTAGACTCCCCAAAGAACTATGGAAGTTTTGGACTTGTCTAAAGATCCCCAAGCAGTGGCCCACAACGGGTACGACGGCATTTGGGTCGAGTTGAAGGATCGCGCGACCCCGAGTCCGCTCATGGGGCGGACTCTGCAGTGGCTCGACTGGAAGCTTCAGGGGCAGCTTTCCCGCTCGCTTCTCGCATCGAAAGCCGAGGATAAGTCGCCGCTCTTTGTTCCCACCATGCGAAAGATTCCGGCTCAGTACGTGGTGCTGATTCAAAAGCTCGACGCCCGCCGTTTGCGAGAAAGCTGCGAAGGCCTGGGCCTTAAAAAAATTCTTTTCATCTGCGAAGAGCGCGGTAGAGCGGCGGCTGTCGGCCGGGAGCTATCCGCCAAGGGCGGTGGATGGCCGCAGGTCCTGGACGTCGGCATCGAGCCCAATGAGGAGTCCGCGTGAAGCGCTCCGATACGCATTTAGGCGGCGGCAACCGCGATCATCTCGAAGAGAAAGTCTTTACGGCCGCCATTCAGACCGGCAAGCAGGAGACTTTTGAAGTCGAGGAGTCTCTCGAAGAGCTCACTCGTCTCATTGAGACTTTGGGCGGCGAGGTGCTGGAATCGACAATTCAAAAGCGCGAAAGCCCGAGCCCGTCCTCTTTCATCGGTAAAGGAAAGGCCGGGGAGATTGGCGCCCGCGCCCGCGAGCTCAAGTGCACGCTCATTGCTTTTGATACGGAGCTTTCGGGCACCCAGATCAAGACTCTCGAGACGCTCACCGAGTGCCGGGTCATCGATCGCACGGGCGTCATCTTGGACATTTTCTTCCGGCATGCCCGCTCCAAGGAATCCAAAAATCAGGTCGAGCTGGCGAGCCTCGAGTACCTCATTACGCGCCTGACGCGCCGGTGGACTCACTTGGAGCGCCAAAAGGGCGGCATCGGTTTAAAGGGTGTGGGCGAGCGCCAGATCGAGCTCGATCGCCGCATGATTCGTTCGCGCATGTCGCGCCTCAGAGAAGAGATTGCCCACGCAGCAAGTGAACGGGCGACTCAGCGCCGGCACCGCGACAGATTCATCCGCGTCGCTTTGGTCGGCTATACCAACGCCGGCAAATCGACGGTGATGAACAATCTCACCCTGAGCGAAGTGCTGGTGGAAGATAGATTATTCGCGACGCTGGACTCCACGGTGAGAGTCATCGATCCGAAGACCCGGCCTCCGATTCTTCTCAGTGATACGGTTGGGTTCATCGATAAATTGCCTCACGCCTTAGTCGCTTCCTTCAAGTCCACTTTGCAGGAAGTGATGGAAGCCGATTTGCTTCTCCACGTGG
>JAYUGC010000204.1:0-2750 GCA_043767805.1 Pseudomonadota bacterium
TCTTTACCGCGCTTTCTGCGGGGGCAGAGAGGCGGTTTCCTTAGGAAAACCCGCGCGACTGTCCAAGCTCTTTACAGAGTGGCAAGGTTTGAACACCTGACGAAGCTTTTGACGGCGTATTCCGAGAGTCTTTGCCAATCTCAATCGTCCAGAGACGTTAGCTTGTCTAGTTGGTGCCAGTCAGGGGGCGGTCGTAAAGAGACGGCGAGTAAGTGGCCGGGACGCCCTGGGAATTTGGCCCCAGGGCGTCCCGAGCTGACTAATGAGAAGTCGGTGAAAGCCTACTTCATGTCGATTTTGCAAGTGAAGTTCTGGATCTGAATGCTGACTCCCCCACCGCTCGGAGAAATTTCCTGGCACTCGAGAGTGCCGTTGCTGCCTTCCACGCGATAGGCGCCGGTCGAGGTTCTTTCCACCGTGCGATCATCGGGAGCGACCTTGTCCAATGTTTCTTGCTCGAACTGTTCTTGCAAGATCCCTTTGAGGGTGGCTTGCAGTGAATCGGACGCGGGCACGGTTCCCATGTCGAGGCTGTTTGCGGCGAACGCGTTGAGAGAAAGGGCGGCGAGACAAATGGCGATGAACTTCATTTTTCACTCCTCAGTTTGGCGGAAAGTCTCCGCTGGTCAAGCCCTGAATGTATGCAGGAGGAAGGCCAATTGTCGACGAGAGGCCCTCGAGTTTAGAAATTTTGTTGGAAGACGAGCTGCATCAAGCCGGTTTTGATGCCCGACTCTAAAGACGCGTCCTCGCCGATAAAACTACCGCTGTAGTACGACGCGCCCACGGAAGTATTTTCCGCGATGGCAAGGATGAGCTCAGGGTTAATCCAAAGGACATGCTTCCAAGCCGCCGCCGCTTGAAATTCTCTAAGACGAAGGGCTTGGTAAATGAGAGGAACGCGGAGCGACAGCCGATCAGCCCAAAGCATCAGGCGAGAAGCGAGCTCCAAACGATTTTCGAAGGCACGGTTCGCCACGGGAGTGCCGTTTTTTTCCACGCCCGCTTGCTCATACCAGGGAAGGACGGGACTCTCGCAGACTTCGAAGCCCAAGGTGTTGGAAATTTCCCAGCTGAGTTTAGCGATGGGTCTCAAGGCGGCTTTGAGTCCGGCGAGCCGTTCGTCCGCCTTAGTCGGAAGGTAGAGGCGGCCCTCGAAGGCGAGTTGCCCGGAGAAGAGCTCCGCGATCTGATTTACCTGGGCCCTGAGATAGCCGTCTCCGACGGTAAACGCAGTCTCGTCGCCCGAGAGGCTTGTGCGAAACTCCTGAACGTAACCCGCGGAGGTGGTCTCGGTGAAAGCCAGGTCAGCACCTAGCTCATCCTCGGAATGGGCGGTGCCTTCGGACGCCGACCAGGAGGGGCGCAAATCCAAATGACCCTGGAGGACGGTCGCGGCCTGACTTTGAGCCGAGAGAGCTGAAACAATAATGAGAATCAGTTTCATTTGGCCATCCTAGCGGGGCGGCCCCTGAAATCAAGTCTACTTCCGCTCGTTCTTGAGATCGGACGTCTTCGCGAAGGTGAAACCACAGGGGACGCTGCGGTTGGAAAGCGCGCGGTCCTTCAGATCTCCGGGCGAGATTGGAAAGGTGCGGCAGATATTGGGACGATCTTCATAGACCGTGCAGAGGTGGCTTTGAGAGTCCCAATGGGGACAACGAAAGAGCATGTTGCAGCTTGCGCCGCAACCGGTGCAGGAGCCCTGCATATTGTAGTGCTTTTGTACTTTGCGAGCCACCGACGGAAAGAAGCTCAAGATCACCCGGCGGAACTTGCCAAGGATGAGCTGGCGGCCTTCCGGATGGATGAGGCCGCGGGACGAAAAAACCGCCGCTAAAAAGGGTGGGGTCCGCTCGAGCAAGTGAACGAACTGTCGCAGGACTCGAATCCGAGCCAAGAATGAGGTGTCCGTGGAGCGTAGTTTGAGGGCCATGGTTTTTCCCGTGCTCATAAAACCTCAATCCTTTCAGATTGTTGTGTGACTTTCCGGGCGGAGCGGGAGCCACTATAGCACCCAGCGTTGGACTTACCAACCCACACCTAACCCGGAAATTTAAACGGCGCCCTCCAGGACAGTCACATGGTCCCGTTGGTTTTCGAGGGCCAGGATTTTCAAGAAAGAGACGAATACGGCCGCGATTATGGGACCCAAAAAGATGCCGGGTGCTCCTAATAAATTCACCGCGCCGAACACGCTTACCAAGCCCAGCAGGGGATGCATTTGGCTGTGCCCACGTAAGATGATCGGACGAACGATATTATCCGAAGTAGCGATAATGAGCCCGCCGACCAGCATCACGATTCCAAAGCCCGTGCTGCCTTTGGCGAAGAGGTAGATGGTCGCCCCAATCCATACCGGCGAGGAGCCCACGATGGGGACCATGCCGAAAACGATGGTGAGCATTCCCAAAAGAGGCGCGTTCTTCAGGCCCGTAATGAGCGCGAAGATGAGCATGAGCCCTCCTTGAACCCCGGCGCTCGCCAGTAAGCTCAGGACGACGCCACGGCAGGAGGTTTCAAATGCGCGAAAAAGCTCTTTCGATCGCGAGGGGTGCGCGGGAGAGAGAGTTTGCAAGAAGTGAACGAGGCCTTCGCCATCTTTCAAAAGAAAGAAGACGCTGATGCTCACGACGAAAAATCCCATGATGAAAGACGGCATCGCAGCAAGAGAGCTCGCGATGAGTTTAGAGAGCGCTTCACCGCCCGACATCAAAATATCCTTCGATTGATCGCGCACCCATTCCCTA